>NZ_PYHU01000037.1:0-1529 GCF_003989595.1 Alteromonas sp. KS69
GTAACCGTTCACCAAGGCCCTATTGACAGGCAGCTTTGAAGTCGTCGAGCAGAGGATAGGACGTTTTGTTCAGCGTCGCTTCGAGAATGGCGCGGAGCCAATTCAGTGGATTCAGCTTTTGTTTCCGGCAGGTTTCGACGATGGTGAGTATACGTTGTCTGAACAGTTCCCCTCGGTGAGACCACACACCATAGCTGCCTTTTCGCCACAGCACATAGCTTCGCAATGAACGCTCGGCTTCATTGTTAGTGAGAGGGACGCCATCGTGACTGAGGAATACCCAGCACATGTCATCGTGTTTTAGCAGTAGCTTACACCGGTTCTGATAGCGGGGAGTCACACAGCGTCTTGATGCCAGTTCAAGTTGCTCTCGCCAGGCGATGCGTAGTTTTTCCATCCGGTCCAGGTATCGCTTTTCACTTAGTGCGTTACTCTCATACCGGTGTTGCAGCCGGAACAGTATGCGAATGAGCCTGACTAACGTCGTTCCATAAGTCTTGTTCGTTCCCCAGCTTTCCGCCAGCGCATTCATGTTTCTTAAGATATGCGCCCAGCACAATTGACGGTGGTCTGAATCGATGTAGTGATAACCGGCATACTGGTCAGTAACAACAATGCTTTCCGGATTATCGCCGAGTAGTTTCTTTGCCGCCCAGGCGCCACGTGAGAAGTGCGTCATAAAGCATGATAATTCTGCTGTGCATACCTGCCACATCCAGCGGTTTTCGTTACCACGCTGATGACGGGTTTCATCGCAGTGCACCACCGCCTCAGTGCGCATCGTCTCTTTGATATCCTGATACGCTGGCGTCAGTACTGAACTAACCCGGCCCTGCGCTTCAGAGATAGCACCGCGACTGAACGATAAACCGAAGTTCTGTTCGAGCTGCTGCTGGATTTTACTGATACTCTGGTGAAACTGCCCCGACTGCATTGCCACATAGGCTAGCAGGTTATTGCCCATCTGCCCCTGATTCACGTTGTCAGGTAGCGTTGCTTTTACCGTTTTGCTGCACTGACAACACTGGCCCTGATGCAACTGATGTTCGACTACAGAGAATGCCTGGCTGGGAATATCAAATACCTGATGCCGACGATAAGGGGAATCATTGATAGCAATGTCACCACCGCAAGCACAAGTATCGTCGGGATAATAGGTGCGCGTCTCATCAACGGTATCGGCCAGCATCCGCTTACTGCCTTTATGGCCGGATTGCGCACCGCGCTTACGGCCTGTCGGCTTTTTAGCTGGCGCAGAAGAGGACGCCCCCGGCCCATTAGACGATGGCGGACGCGATGAATTACGACTGTTTTGATTCAGTCGGTCTTCGAGGTCATTTAGCCTGTCCCAGAGTGTACTAATGAGCTCATTGGCATCATCGAGATTAGTAGCGACGGGTGGCTTTGTGGGCTGCTTTTTACGTGGCATGAAACCACTCTGACAGACTGGCGGGATCAATCAATAGGATCCCCACGATCATTGAAAATAAATATTACTAACTGTCAATAGGGCCCTGGTGAACGGTTAC
>NZ_PYHU01000038.1:0-124427 GCF_003989595.1 Alteromonas sp. KS69
GGGTCTATATTGATCGCTTACTTTACAAAGGCACCCTACTCTCGCAGCGCTATATATCACCAAATTTACGCAAAGACTTACATGAAACCCAGATTAAAACGGTGGAGTTAACGGCTGAGGTATGGCGTAAACGACTATTTGATATCAGCTGGTTTATGCGTGCACTAAATGAATATATTGCCAGGGCCGCTAATAAAGAGGATGACTCCACTGGGCATTTTTGGGAAGGGCGGTTTAAATCTCAAGCGCTATTAGATGAGTCGGCCCTGGCCGCCTGTATGGCTTATGTTGATTTAAACCCGGTACGGGCAAAAATGGCCAAAACACCCGAGACATCAGACCATACCAGTATTAAATACCGTATTAACGCAGCCAAGGTAGGCAAAACCCCCAAACGACTTATGCCTTTTGTGGGCAATCCAAGGCAAAAGATGCCACACGGTTTACCTTTTACCCTCCCCGACTACTTACAGCTTGTAGATATAACCAGCCGATATATTCATCCAAACAAGCGCGGCAAGGTTGAACATAACCTGCCTACTATTTTAGAACGTCTCAATATTGAACACGAACATTGGCTAACTTTAACCACGCAGTTTGAAACATGCTTTAAGCAGGCTGCTGGCAAGGTGATTCACCTAGAGCAATACGCACACAATCAACATCAGCAACGAGTTCAAGGGCGACAAAGCGCAATGCGATTGCTGGGATAGTGTTGCATCTAAATAACGAACCTCGCAAAACTGATTGTCACCTTACGCTGCTGAAGAAATAAATACGCTTAAGCACCTCACCCCCCCTACACGCACTTCTGCTTTTTCTAACCATTGACTAAAAAGAGACGTTTACCTAAACAATGAGAGACGAATATAGACCTCATAAAAGCAGCTTTAACTTTCTAAAAATGCCTGTCTTGTTTAATCGCAGAATGTATACCGTTGCACACAAAGATGCCTGTCTTGGTTAGTCTAAAACATTTTATTTCGCCACTCCTTTATCAACCATAAGCTTCTTGCTACTAGTTGTTAAAGCGTATACGTAATCATCGTATTCGCTCATGTAAGTCCCATGCAGATACCCACTCTCTTCTAATGATTCAAGTAAATACTCTGTTTTTACTTTATCGTATTTAGATTTTCGAATAATGCCCCGCTTTGTACTCTCACCCCCCTCTAATGTAATTTCTTGTATGATATTTTCTTGTTCCGAGGTTAGGCTTTTAACCTTTTCTTTTGATATAGTGTCAGTTGTATTGCGGAGTGACTCTCTCTCAATTCTTAACTCATCGATCTCTTTCTTGAGTTTCTCTCTAACATCGTCACTATCAATATCTTGAAGTTTCTCGTCTCTTTTAGCCCGATCTATAAGTTCCTCTTCTGCCTTGCGAAGAATCTCAGCTCTCGCATCTTCAAGCTCCTGCTTTTTCAAAAGGAGGTTATGTTCAGACTCAGCCTGCAACGAATTCCGTAATGTAGTTGGTTTTGTAGAAAGATACATAACTAGATATTGCAGCCAAGGGTAAACAATTAAATAACTGACAGATATCAAAAATGGAAACAAAAAAAGAGTTAAGTAATCTGTACCATTTTGAAAGTATTCAATTCGCTCGGTAACCTTACCTTTGTCGACTAATAAATAAAAGATCTCGCTCCAATTCACTGCCAAGAGAGAGAATATATAATATCCAAATAGAGGACTCTTAATCCTTGAATCTATCGCTTCGATAATATCTTTCAACAGAACTCTTCCATACGTTTAACGCCGCAATAACCGGCGCGTAGTTAATTGCCTTGTTATACGTTTCCAATAATCTCAACAAATTTAATCCTATCAGGAGACACAATAACATTTCCTGAATCGAAAAATGTATTTGCGGATGAAGCTGCTTCGAAATGCGTTTCTCCATCTTCAACCAGCTTTAAGTAAAGCAATGCTTGAGGTACTTCATATCCTTTAGATTCAGATGTGAAAGAGACTAGGCAAGGAGTACTTATCTCTTTAAAACTATTTACTAATTGTGAATAGTTTTCACCAAGTAATGTTCCGGAAAAATCCTCTACCATTTCAGGGGAATCTAGATAATTATGGTTTGGTGAGGGGGCATGAATAGCAATATCTCGCATTAGAAATGCAAATGGACCTTCATCATGATCCCCTTGCTTTCCAGAAATAGACATTGAGAATGGATTGGAGCCAAAGCTTTCCATCCCTTCTGATAATTCTTTGAGCCGTGGCTCTATGAATTTTCTTGCCTCACTTTTAGTAAGGATGCCAAGTTTATTAAACAGGCTCAAATCTTCGGTTCGCGTTCCGTGAAACCAGACAACGCTTATATTATCTTTTGGGTGCCCGAGAATATCACAAGCCTCCTCATATAAGACCTCCTCAGCGGGCTTATAGATGCTTTCGAATGGATTTATAGATTGCAAAACTGATGCTAATTTGTCCTCAGTGGTACTAAAAATATCTAATATAGATGTTTTGGTGGACTCATAATTTGAACAATCTAAAATCACGTACGGTTCATCCTAATTATTTACGTATAACGCCCGCATTTGCAGCTGGTTTGGAGCGCAGCGGAAAACCAGTCCGACAACATGCGCTTGTTAAGTTTTCTCTGCATTGGCGACAAAGTGATCATAATATTTACGCGCCTCTTCCTCTGGACCAAGCGCAACATCAATAAGCATTTGAAGACTCCAAACGGGTCCAGGGATTACCTGCTCTAAGTCTAGGTCTTCGGGATACGCTTCTGGATCTATTGCCATTTCTAAGTTTTCAAACCACCAAATTTCTATTTTCCGTAGTAAACCGATCATTTCATCAAACGCGCCTGCGACATCAAAGTCGACACCAGATGATGCAAAGGTGAGCATTTCGTGAGCCAAGGTGTTGCGACATTTTTTTATATGCTCGAATTTCTCTAAGTCTTTATCATCAATCGCATTCATATCTTGTAGCCATTTCAATGATGCATAAAGAGGACTTCTGTTAAGGGAAAGCACCTTTTCTTTATATTCTGGGCTAACTATCATTCCATTTTCATCAAATCCATTTGTAAAAAACCCCTCTATCTTTTCAATAATGCCGCTTTTGAGCATTTCGAAAGCCATTGAAAATATTGAGGCGGTAATAATATTTGTCTTAAGCGTCTCGGGATGAAGTGCTCGTTCCCATGATGCTTTCACTTTCTCGTCCATGCTCGATCTCGATAAAGAAACTTAACGCCTCATTCAGAGGCAATAAAATAGCTGGTGAAATTAGCGAGGCACGAGCAAAAACCAGCTGTTTTTTGTCCTGCTGAAATGACTTTATGCGTTTTTGAAGTTAGCTTTATTGTTAGCTTGTAGTTCTGCAATCGGCTTAGCCCTGCCGTATAGAGCGAGTAACATTTTTAATTGAACTAATTCGTCGCCTTTCGATATTTTATGCAGCGACTGAACCTGACTACTTGTCAAACTGAAACCTTCTTGCAATTGTTTAATAGATTTTTGTACAAAAATAATTTCTTCTCTTAATTGCTTAACTTCAAGGTCTTTAATCTTTAACTGAGTCAATTTACGTTTTTGATATTGAGAATAAATTAAATTATAGGTTCCTGCGATGCTAGCTATAGAAGCACATATAGATGAAACAATAATACCAATGTCTTTTGCTACATCTGAAATTAATGTTAATTCGATAAACCCTGGTGATGCGTATTGAATTTGTTTTACTTCTGGTTTACTTTCGGGAGGAACAAGTTTCCCCATTATGCTAAAGAAACCAACTACACTACCACCGCCTAACCACGGCATTCTTTCGAATTCTAATTGTGAAAGTTGATTACTCTCAACTGAACGCAAGGCATAGAAAAAACCATACAGCTGCATGTACTCTTTTGTAAGAATAGAAAAATCTTCTAATTTCCATCTTTCATCCAAAAGTATGTATGAATTACCTTTTTGCATGATACTCCTTAGCTGAGATTAACATTGACGCATAACGCCGCGCTCTGCGGAAAATTTGTCCGACAGCAGCGCCTTGTTATGCATTGTCTTGGAGATCTTGAAGTAACACATCGAGTTGGCGCGTAAGTTGAGGCTGGACCGAGTGACAACTAAGTGCAGAGGCCAAGTAATCAGCAACGTTCTCCCGTTGTTCCTTAGGGATATCATCAGCTTTCATGATTGAGAGTTCTGTATTGATTTTTTGGCAATCTTGGGGAGACAGCTCTCCTCCATTTTTAACTTGATAAAGTTTTCTAATCGCTGGATTCATATCATGCCCTTTTTTTAAAACGGAATGTCATCATCAAAATCGTCAAATTTGTTATCGACTGGAGCAGGGTCAACAGCCTTCCAAGTCACTCCACCTTCAATGTTCGCGATTGGAATCATCTGGGTTTCACCAAAATAATCACTTCCGTTTCGATATATTCCGGCATGAGCAAACATCATATGAACATTGTGATCTAACATGATATTTTTTGGATAGAATCCGTTTTCATCTTTATAACCTGCTATATAGCTTTGAAGCGCTCGAACAAGGTCTTGAACACTAGGTGGTTCGTGATGAGGCTGGGAAGAAAGAAAACGAGACAGCTCAAAATAACTGATAACATTGTCCCAATCCATTACATGGCATTCTTCAATTTTAGGCATTAAAAATTCTGCAAATGATGCATCGAATCGTTCGCGACTTTTGATTATTTGATAATCACATCGTGCATCCTCAATACATCTTGCCACCTCAAGCAGGTCTCTATCTGGGGAGAGAAGACCATTATTTTCCACATTGATTGCCTTCTGTGCTTTCGCTAACAGAGCTTGTTCTTCACCAGTAAAAAGAAGCCTGCTTTTTTGAGCCCGCCTAGCTTTTAATAGGCCCATTGGAATGGCGAGCACAATAACTACTGGAATCATTATTATATTAATGATCAATCCAATTATTTTTCCTATTAATCTAGCCACTTTTTCCGCTCATGAGTTGATGTGTAAATGCGAAATTTTCACTGCTTACATCCAGCTAAGGATACAAAACGATCGAACAAAATCAGAAATTTATTCTTGGTTTTAATCAGTGTTGCCGCATTTTCATTGTCTGGGCACTGAACCATGAATTTAGCGCTCCCCCCTGTGGAGGCGAAATGTTGACCAGAAAATTGACTAAAGCGATGCGTTGCCTCGCAAACGCACTCATATGGAGCCCCATCGTAAAGTGAGAAGTCTCGATTTTGGAAAGGGGAGTCCCTGCGGCCTTTTTGAACTCTTCCTTATCAAGTATTTTCATAAATTTCTCCAGTGCTTCATAGATGCATAGCAGCTCATTATACGAAAAAAATCCTTCATACAAGATGGAAAGTTTCCGTACATCATTTCCCTAATCAACAAACTTTCGCACGAAAACACTCTATTATCAATCTACTACGTTCCTGCCTTTCAAAACCGCTCCAACATTCCGGAATAATTCCTTTTTATTCCCAACTGCTCAAAAACAGCAGCAAACTGTATAAATACACACCCCACCAATATCCCCCAACCCACTCACTCAAACACTAACCTATTCCCTTCAAAAGCAACTCGGTCTTTCACCTCCAACCGCATATATTCCAAACCCCCTACCTCTTCCAACAAACTCATCAATTCTAAGCTTGGCTGTTCAATGCTATTAAACACATCTAATACACGTTGTAATTTGTATTGATGAAAGCTGAATACAAAACGTTGCTCTTCTACATTTTCAGTTTCGCTTCGCCCTATTTTGAAGTTGTGCTGCCCTATTGTTCTTGGAATAAAGCGTAAAGTATTTTCATTACTCGCATTCTTCTCTCGCCAATCAGCTAACGCTTCTGAAGTGTTTTTCAACACCGGCCATTGCTGGGCAAACATATTCTTTAATAGGGGCAATAAGGTTGAGGGTATTTCGTCGTTTTCTAAAAAGTCAGGGGTATTTATGTCGTTCCTGGCAGCAGCACTTGTGTGCTGTTCAGCGCTTGGGTTATTCATTCGCTTAACCCAGGCGGCTACATTGGGTGCTAGCTTATCCATTAATTGTTTTGGTGCAGGGTCGCGGTATAAATGAGCATACAATGGGCCTAATAAACCAAAGTCGCCGGTGCAGGGTTTATCGCCCAGCAAATAGTTATGGGTGGCGAAATGTTCGTTTAAATAATGCAGAACGGTGTTTTCGTACCAATCTTCAATATGTGGAATGCTTTTCTCGGTAATGCCTAACAGTGGCACGAACCCTTGAAACTTTTTGGCTAGTTTCTTTCCAAAATACGCTTTAACAAATTTTGGTGCTTTAGGGGTAACTACTTGGCCGAACTCTTCATATATAAAAGGGAAGTTATCTTTGTTCCAGCGGTAGTGCATGGCGGGAATAACCAGCCATTCGTCTCCCCATAGGGCGAACAGTTCACTTACAAGGTGCTGTACCGGTGTGTTGGGCACTACTGATAGATGATTGGTGTTGGTATCTGCCTGTGTATTAGCCCGAGCCTGCGCTTCAAAGTAATCAATAATGCGGGCGGTATCTTGTAAGTATTCATCTGAAGGGGTTTTTACCACCGGAATAAAGGTAACACCGGTTTTCGGGCGAATAATTTTTTTGTAAACCGATACGGTAGACAGCACCTCGGTAAAAGGCAGTTGCTTATAGTTAAGGTAAGCGCGAATTTTACCCGTATACAAAGACACTTCAGAACCATACAAAATATACACTACAACATACTCTTAAACGCTGAATAACAACAAGATAATAGTAAGTCATGTTCACGTCTATGAAATGCCTATTTTGTTCAATGATATAGCGCTATAAGGATGGCTATTTATTAGCCATCTACTCTTTACTTACTACCCAGCTACGCACCAATAACTAGCCATCTATGCACCACCAATTAGTCATTTACCAATCGTTTCGTAGCTATACAAACGAAAAATGCAAAAAATATTTCACATCACAATTGTTACAATATAACATATCACCAACTTTCGACTTTATACCGTAAATCAATGACATCAAAATCTGTAATTAGTGCTAGTGAATTATCGGTACGTATAGGCCAACGTACTATTCTTGATAACCTTAATTTTGAAGTAGGCAAAGGTGAAGTGTTTGCCCTTCTTGGTGGAAACGGTGCGGGTAAATCCACAACCCTCAAAACCTTTTTAGGGTTAATGAAACCTAGCGCTGGCACAGCGTCTGTTATGGGTATGTCGGTAGCAGACAATACCAACGAAGTGCAAAAGTCGGTGGCTTATTTGCCGGAATCGGTCACGCTTTATGGTCACCTTTCAGGGTATGAAAACATTCGCTACTTTTTGTCGGTTGCGGGTGTCGAAAAAACGGACGATGCTATACATGAAGCCCTTAAAAAAGTAGCGCTTCAAGAAAATGCGTGGCACAACACCTTGTCGAACTATTCAAAAGGGATGAGGCAGAAAACCGCCATTGCATTAGCCATTCTTCGTAATGCCCCAGTGCTGTTTTTAGATGAACCTACTTCTGGCCTCGACCCTGCTGCTATTGATGAATTTAACTCGCTAGTGTCGGAGTTAGCAAACAATGGTGCCACCATATTTATGGTAACCCATGATGTGTATGGAGCTTGTCAGGTTGCGCACCGTATTGTGTTGCTAAGTAACGGCAAGCTTACGGGGTCGTTTGAACGCTCGGGCGATACGCCTATCGATACCGAAGCCGTTCACGCAGCCTTTGCAGGGCGCAAGTAATGGTTTACAAAGAAAAAAACCACATGGTAAGCAAAACAGTAAAAACCATTTGCGCTGAACAGTGGCGTTATTGGCTTCGAACCAAAGTTGCTACCACGGTGTTAATTTTGGGCAGTGTACTCACCCTAGCTGCACTTGTGGTAAATAGCTTTCATATTGAAGAGGCAGCGCACGCCAGAGAACACCTTCAACATGAAGCTGAAGAACGCTTTTTATCGCAGCCCGACAAACATCCGCACCGCATGGTGCATTACGGGCATTATGTGTTTCGTACACCTACCCCGCTTAGTGTAATAGAACCGGGTGTAGACACGTACACAGGTAACGCTATTTTCTTGGAAGGCCACAGGCAAAACAGTGCCATGTTTGCCGAGCAGCGTCAGTCTGCAGGGCTAACCCGTTTTAGTAGCTTAACGCCAAGCTTTTTGGCGTTGGTGTTAGCGCCACTGTTTATTATTTTAATTGGCTACGGCAGCGTTTCACGGGAACGTGAAGCACGCACTCTCACTTTATTACTTACCCAAGGTGCTAGCCGTTGGCAGTTGGTGTTGGGAAAACTGGTGGCCTTAATGCTGGCTAGCGGTATATTTTTACTGCCCTTGTTATTAGCTTGCGTGTACGTTGCTTTTTCCAATGAAAGCGCCTTAGTGGTAACGCTTTTTTGTTTAGGTTACATGCTTTACTTCATGTTATGGGCTGTGGTGGTTACCGCCTGCTCTACGTTATTTGAAAAAAGCAGTGCCAGCTTTACAGTGCTTATCGTTATTTGGATGAGCGCTTGCATATTGCTACCTAGAATGGGCAGCAGTGTGGCGACCAGTATAGAGCCCTCTATTGGTAAGTTAGAAGCCGACTTTAAAGTAGAAGAAAAGCTTCGTAGCTTAGGTGATGGTCACGATGTTAACGATCCGGCTTTTGTGGCTCTTAAACAAGACTTGCTCGATAAATACAATGTCGATTCGGTAGACGACCTTCCCGTGAACTTTCGAGGCATAGTGGCGCAATATTCAGAGCAGCGCCAAGCGGTTGTCATTAATGAATTTGCTGAAAGCCGCATGCAAGAAGAACTAGCCCAAGCCCGTATTGCAAGGCAGTTTGGCTGGCTTTCCCCTACCGTGGCACTGCGTTCGTTCTCTACCCTACTTGCGGGCACCAGTATTGAAACTCACCACCGCTTTTTGCGTGAAGCCGAAATGCTACGTATGCAGTTTGTACAAGGCTTAAACAAAGTGCACGTAGAAAAGCTTGATTACAAACTTGATATGAACCGCAATGCTAGCGAAGAAGCCGCAAACAAAGCGGTAGTACAGGCCAGTAACTGGGCAGTATTGTCTGAATTTAGTTTCCAGCCCGAAGCCCCCATGGCGCGCTTAAGCAGTGCTGCCATGTACTGTTTACAACTTCTTCTTTGGGTGGGTGTTGCTGTACTACTTCTTAATCTTGCAGTAAGGAGGCTAAACCCATGATGCGGTTTAACGATATTAAGCGCGAAGCGGGGTTTGTGTTTGCACACCGCCAATTTAAATTAACCTTGTTGGTGGTATTTCTATTAAGCACCGTAGCCTTGTGGTCGGGTCATGCTGAAATGCAGGCGCAACAAGCTACTATTGAACGCTTATTAGAAAAAGACACTGTAGAGCGTGAAGCGGTGCTTTCCCATCAAAATAGCTATGGCATGGTGGCGTATTACGCCTTTCACCTAACCTATGCGCCGCCGTCGCCCCTCGCCTTTGCTGTTGTGGGTGAACGTGATGTGTTTCCGTGGAAGCATCGTATACGTATGTTAGCCCTTGAAGGCCAAATATATGAAAGCGACACCGACAACCCAGAATTAGCCTTTTTAGGGCGTTTCGATTTTGCCTTTGTAGTAAGCGTGTTACTACCGCTATTTATTATTTTGTTGCTGTACGACTTAAAAGCAAAAGAGCGTGAAGCCAGACGTTTCGATTTACTTAATGTAACGGCGCGCAATAGCCATGCGGTATGGACCTCTCGTACGCTAGTTACCCTGGTGCCGTTAGCTTTAGTTACACTTATTCCTTTTATTGCCTTTGCCATTGTGAATGGCGCATCGCTACGTTCTATCTTGCTAGCCTGCGTTATTGTACTGGGTACTATAAGCGTGTGGTCTGCCATTGTATTGGCCATTGGCGCGGCGCAACGTTTTGCTAAATACAGTGCCACCCACCTTGCCTCGTTAATGTTGGGTGTATGGCTTATTACCACCGTAATAGTGCCGGTAACCGGTCATACCGTTATTAATGCGATTGTCGATACACCGGAAGGTGGCGATATTGTGCTTACACAACGTGAAGCCGTAAACGGTGCCTGGGATAAGCCGATAGAAGTCACGTGGGAAAAGTTCATTGAAACTCACCCACAGTGGGCTAATTACACGGCGTACGATCCTGAACGTGATGGTTCGTTTAACTGGAAATGGTATTACGCTTTTCAACAAGTTGGCGATGAACGGGCAAGCGAACTTTCTAACGCTTATCAACAAGCCACCCTTAGAAAAAACCAGCTGGCAGGTTATGTGTCTTTGTTATCGCCTTCGTTGCTAACCCAGCGTTTGTTGTCGAACACCGCTAACACCAACGTGCAATCTATGATTGATTATGAAAATAAGGTGCGCGCGTTTCACGCATCGTTGCGCGAGTTTTATTACCAACAACTTTTTGCTGCGCCTGAGTTTACAGAAGCCAGCCTTAAGCAGCTTCCACAATTCACTACAACTTCACAATTTACTACAACAAAAATGAACACACAGGAAAACACCAATGAAAAATAACTGGGTGAAATCTACACTCGCCATCAGTATTGCTGCATTTTTCAATGCCCCTGCTTTTGCTCAAACAAATGACGGTCAAACAAATGCCCAAGGCGCGTCTCAAAAAAACGAAGAAGCAAAGGTCGAGAAAATTACGGTACACGGCATGCACCGCGCTTATCAAGGTGCATTTGAATACAAAGAAGTGCCTGCCGCCGCGCAAGATATCGACTTAGGCTTAATTGGTGATGCAGGTGCCATTAACTTAAATGATGCATTAGATCTTTCTGCTTCGGTAGCCAGGCAGAATAACTTTGGTGGGTTGTGGAATAGTTTTGCCATTCGTGGTTTTTCTGGTGATGAAAACCTACCAAGTGGTTTCTTGGTAAATGGGTTTAATGCTGGCCGTGGCTTTGGTGGCCCTCGTGATTTGGCGGGTATCGACCATGTGGAAGTATTAAAAGGCCCTAAAGCGGCTTTATTTGGCCGTGGTGAACCTGGCGGTGCGGTAAACTTAGTGACAAAGCGCCCACAATTTGTTTCAGGTGGCGAAGTAAAAGCCACTTATGGCAGTTGGGATCAAATGCGCATTGAAGCCGACGTGCAAACGGTAGCGGGCGCAAAAGAAGATGTTGGCGTTCGCTTAGTGGGCTTTTACGAAGACGCTGAAAGCTTCAGAGATACGGTAGAAACCGAAAAGTTAGGCTTTTACCCTTCTGTTACCTGGGAATTTTCTGAAGATACCCGTATTACCTACGAGCTTGAATACACAAATCAAAAAATCCCCTTCGACCGTGGTGTTATTGCGGTGGATGGTAAGTTAGGTATACAGCCTATTGAAACCTTCGTGGGCGACCCATCTGGCGATAGAATTACTACCGACGTGGTTGGTCACCAGCTTGAGATTTCTCACGAACTCAACGATGACTGGAACCTACTTATCGGCGCTGGCCTGCGTGACACTACCTTTGAAGGTAATGCACTAGAAACCAACTTTGCAGGGCGTCAAACCTTGTTTATCGACCCAGATCAAACCTTGCTTTCACGCTTTAAACGCTACCGCGACTTTGAAACCGATTATGTAGTACTGCGCGGCGAAATAGCCGGTGAGTTTGATACGGGTTCAATTAGCCATCGCGTTATTATTGGTGGTGATTACGATAAGTTTGAAAACGATCAGGTTATCTTGCGCTACCGCCCATCTTATTTTTCTGGCGACACAGACATTAACGATTTGGATTTAAGCCAATATCTTGTGGTAGATATTCTTAACCCAGATTACTCGCCTGTGGCTGATGTTGAGTTGTCAGACAACCTAAACCGCCTAGAAACCCAAGAAGCGTGGGGAATGTACATTCAAGACCAAGTGAACATTACCGATAAATTTCAAGTGCGCTTTGGTGGTCGAATTGACAAATTTGAACAAGAAATTCAAAACCGCTTAAGCGATCCGGTAGCCATTACCTCGCAAGATGACACCCAATTTTCACCTCAGTTAGGTGCAGTGTATTTACTTGATGACAGCATTAGTTTTTACGCCACCTACGGTGAAGGATTTCGCCAACTTACGGGTTCTGATTATGCAGGTAATCCGTTTAAACCAAACCAATCTGAGTCTACCGAAGTGGGTGTTAAAACCGACCTAACGTCGTTCTTTAACAACGTTCGCGGCGACATCACCCTGTCTATCTTTAATATCGATCAAAGTAATATTTTAGTGTTCGATAGTAGTGATGAAGCGTCTGACGGTTTCTTTTTAACCCCTGGCGGCGAAGCGCGCAGTCGTGGTGTTGAACTAGATATTAACGCTGAGTTCAGCAATGGTATTGCGTTGTGGGTGTCTTACGCGTATATCGATGCACAAAGTACTAACGATGCGGCTGACGCTAACTTTGTGGCGGCTATTGAAGCGGGCGATCCGCTAATTAACGTGCCTGAAAATCAGCTTAGCGTTCAAGTAGGCAAAAGCCTTATGGTTTCAGATATGCCGGTGCGCTTAGGCACTGGTTTGTTGTACGTAGATGAGCGTTTAGGCCAAACAGCAACAGACTTCTATTTACCTAGTTACACTACCGTGCGCGCGTTTGCGCAAATTGAACCGGTTGAAAACTTAGTGGTACGTGCAGAAGTAGACAACCTTTTCGATAAAGAGCACTACACCAACTCTTTTGCCGATGTATGGGTTGAGCCAGGTGCACCGCGCCGCTTTAGAGTATCGGCGTCTTATCGTTTCTAGGCTTTATAGTTAAAAGCTTTGTAGTAAAAGCGAGAAAAGACGGCTGTAATAGAAAATGGTAATAGCGTGTTGTTCACTCAACCGCTATAACGTAACCGCTCTCATTATAGCTCCATCAGTTGATAAATGACGTAGATAAGCTTTGTTTCCCTCATGCTTGTCTACGTCATTTTTTATGTGTTGAAAGCCTAAAGCTCAGCTTATTGACTAGGCGTAGATTGCACTTTTAATTTGTAGTCTTTCGCTATGCCCTCAACAATGCGGGTTAAGCCCACTATCTCGCCTTGGTCGTCCTTGCTCCATGTGCAAGTAAGCGTGCTGGTGCCTTTTCGAAGTTTGCCCTGCCAGCTTTCACGGCTTACATCTAGTTCGCCTCTAGCATCAGTTAATTCCCAGCCTTTATCTTTAAAGTCGAAAACAATGGTGGCAAACCTTTCGCCTGGGATAGCCTCAATAATTTTTAAGTCTTTACGCTGAAATTTAGAAGCAATTAGTGCACGCCGAATGTTAGTCAATAAGCCCACGTTAATCCTTTATAGTAATGGTCGAAGCTGCGGTTTTTAGTCTGAGCTGCCGCTCATATCAGCGCTGCGGCTTTGTATAGGCGCTGAGGCTCCGTATAGGCGCTACGGCTAATGGGATAACAACCCAGTTCATCGACATCTACATTTAACTACTTTTTAACATGCTTTGCCAATTACTGCTACTTTGCCTTTTATTAGTAGTGTCCAGCGGGCGTACTTTTCTCCTAAATTAGGCTTCGATTAACACAGCTTCGTTAAACTAAGATTTGCGCATTTTAATAACCAACCAAATACCGCCTAATGTCATTAAAGAGGCAACCATAATTTGTACGCTAATGGCTTCGGCAAGAAACGCCCAGCCCATCAGTGTAGCAATAACCGGAACACTTAACTGAACGGTGGCAGCCGTTGTCGATTGAATTAAAGGTAATGCCTTGTACCAAATGGCATAGCCACAGCCAGATGCCACTATTCCAGATGCCAGCGCAAATAACACCCCATCGTTGCTCCATTGCCAGGTATCGGTTACCCATAACCAAACAATTAAAGGCAGGGTAAGAAGCGTGGCATATAAAAAGTTACCCGCCGTTAGCAATAAGGGCGCATTACTCTTTTTACCTAGTAAGGAATAGAAACCCCATGCAATACCGGCGCTTATCATTAATAGGGCTGAAAACAATGGTGGCGCACTAGCCCCTGGAAGCAGCAAGATAACTAAGCCTGCAAAAGCCAGTAAAAACCCTAGCCACTGAAATGTAGCAAAGCGTTCGCCTTTTAATAAGCCCACTGAAATCATTGTGAGCTGCACCGCCCCAAACAATAGCAACGCGCCTGTGCCTGTCGACATCGAGATATACGCATAAGAAAATGCAATAGCGTAAATAAATAAGCTTAACGCCCCTGCTATTGATGCTTGTTGTTTAATTGCTGCTATTGGGCTGGTGTTTTTTGATGAACGGCGGGCAGTAAAGGCCACTAAAAGGGCTAAGCACAATGCGCCACTGGCTAAGCGTATTGTGGTGAAAAGACCCGGGTCGATATCGGTATTAGCCAATGCCATTCGGCATAATAACGAATTGGCCGCAAACGCCAGCATGGCAATACATACTAATCCGTACGGGTTACCCATTCGTTTTCTCCAGCAGCGTATACATAAAAGCCCTTTTTATAATGATGATAATTTTATAACGTTTAGTTGTGCATTTAGCTTTATATAAAATGCACAAAGCTCTTTTTGAACAAGGCTATTTTAAATAAAGCGTTGTTTAATCAAAGCTATGTTAATCAAAGCGATGCTTAATTTACCTTTTTACAGGCAAAAGAAAAGGACCGCAATGGGTCCTTTTTTCGTTCAATCTTTACATTACTATGTAAGTTACAGTGAAACACCTAAGCGTTCTGCAACTTCAATGTAAGTTTCAACTACTGAGCCTAGGCCTTGTCTGAAACGGTCTTTATCCATCTTCTTACGGGTTTCTTTGTCCCACAAGCGACAACCGTCAGGGGTAAATTCATCACCTAAAACAATGTTGCCATCAGGATCAACACCGAATTCAAGTTTGTAATCTACTAGCAACATGCCTGCTTCATCAAACAGCGATTTAAGTACGGCATTTACTTTAAACGTTAACGACTTCATTTCAGCAATTTGCGCTTCAGTCGCCCAACCAAATGACACAATATGATAATCGTTAATCATAGGGTCGTGCAGTGCGTCGTTTTTAAGGAAGAATTCAAACACAGGCGGTGCCAACGTTTGCCCTTCTTCTACACCAAGACGACGAACCAAAGAACCAGCCGCTAGGTTACGAACAACACATTCCACTGGGATCATGTCTAGCTTTTTAACTAAAGATTCAGTGTCAGAAAGCAAGGCTTCTACTTGCGTAGCAATACCCGCTTCTTCAAGTTTAGTCATAATAAAATGGTTAAACTTGTTATTCACTTCGCCTTTACGGTCTAGCTGTTCAATTTTTTCACCATCGAAAGCTGATGTGTCGTTTCTGAAATGCAGAATTAACTTATCGCTGTCATCGGTAAAATACACAGTTTTTGCTTTACCGCGGTAAAGCTCGTCACGTTTTTCCATTCTCAGTCTCAATTATATATCAAGGTTATCTTCTGACATGACCTCGGCAAATGCGCCGTAAAGGTCTGAAACCTGATTGGCTTCAAAAGGTTCGCTTTCATTATTCATGAAAGTCACTGAACTGCGTCTCTCACCGGCACGTGAAACTTTTAAACGGTAGTCACCTTTTTCAAGTAACTCGTTGTCGCTGGAGAACAAGCCGCCCCACCAACCCGTGTCACTACCATTATAGGTAACAAACAGTAAGCCGTTTGATTTGTCTAAATCTTTTACGTCGAAACCAAGTTTACGCAATACTAGCAACATACGTGGCCATACCACGTCGTACTGTGCATCAACCATAAATGCTGGGTTGCCGTCATCGTTAAAGCCCATTTCGGTATTTAAGCCTTGGCGAATACGTGCAATACGGCGGGTTTCTTGTAACTGAATTTGGTATTCGTAATGACCAATCACTTGGTTCAGTACGTCTACTTCTTCGCGGCGCTCTTGCATGCTAGAAATTTCTGCAACAACATCGTCACCCGTGGTGGCCATGTAGTCTTTTAAATCAACAGAAAGCGCTGCGGTTCTACCGTGAGGTTTTACGTCTAGAACGAATTCAAAGCGGCGACCCACTTCACTTTCGGTGCTGGTCCAGCTGTACCAAGGGCTATCCACTTCTTTTTTGATGATCATCCAGTCAGTGTTTAACACTTGCTGTTCAGGATCGAAGAAATCTACGCCAATGCCTTGTTCTTCTAGGAAGCTTAACAAAGAATTCCACACGGCTTGGCTTAACGGCTGGCTATCATCAACTTGGTCAAACCAAATTGTTGCTGTGCTTTTGCCTTCTTCAACGTGTGAACCAGTAACAAGCGGCAATACTAATGCAGGAGACTGCACAAGTAATTTCTTTCCAACAAGACTTTCATCTACGCTTTCGTCTAATTCAGGTACTGCAAACTCTCTAGAAAAAGTGGGCGCATCTAAGTCGGCTGGAACACGTACTGGGGTTTGTTCTTTTGTTTCTAAGTATTTGTACGTTCCTGAAGCCGTCTTTCTATCTGTTTGGCTTGAACAACCTGCAAGTGCGATTACAACCATCGAACTCACTATAGCCAGCGTTCTATTCATCTGTGTTCCTTATTAACCCGAAATCAATGCGTATTTTTGTAATAGTTCTTCGATATGTTTTTGGCTTACAAGTTCCGGTAAAACCATAGGTAATCGCATTTGTGCACTTTCCATCATGCCCATTTTGTATAAAGCCCACTTTGGAATAACTGGATTAGGCTCGATAAATAGCGCGCTGTGAAGCAATTCGATGCTTTCATCTATAGTGCGACATTTATCAAAATCTTTTGCTAAAGCGGCTTCGCACATTTGTGCAATTGCTTTAGGTACCACGTTTGCTGTCACAGAAATAACACCATGACCGCCTTCACACATAAACTCACAACTTGTGCCGTCATCGCCACTTAGTAAAACGAAGTCTGAAGGAACAAGTGCTTGCGTTGCTTTAAGGCGAGCAATATCACCGGTTGCGTCTTTTAATCCAACAATGTTTTTGTGAGATGAAAGTTCGGCAACGGTTTCAGGCAGCATGTCAGCAACGGTTCTACCCGGTACATTGTATAACAACACCGGTAAATCGCTAGCATCAGCAATGGCGTTGAAGTGTGCCACCATGCCTGCTTGTTGAGGCTTGTTGTAGTAAGGAACTACACTTAAGAAGCCGTCGATACCGGCCGCACCCAATTGTTGGGTAAGAAAAATCGCTTCGGCAGTTGAGTTTGCGCCACTACCTGCAATAACAGGAATAGCGCCAGACACCATAGCAACGGTCTCTTTAACTACGTTTACGTGTTCATCAAACGGTAAGGTGGCCGACTCGCCAGTGGTGCCAACAGACACAATACCATGTGTGCCTTGTTCAACATGAAAGCGCACTAGCTTCTCAAGTGACTTGTAATCGATGTCGCCGTTTTCAAACATCGGCGTGACGAGTGCTACGTAACTACCAGTAAACATAATCTCTCCGCAAAATATGAGCGCACATGGTAAATATGTCGGTAGCTAAACACAAGCTATCTCACGCCTAAATGCCAAGAATTTGACAATAATCTGTATCAATACTACAAAAAGCCGCTGGTACTAAAAAAAAACTCTATGCTACCATCACGTAATACGTTTCTTGTGATGTAGGTTTTAATGTCTCAGCAACAACTGATTGTTACCATTTTAGGTTCAGATAAAACGGGTATATTAAGTGAAATTGCATCCACGGTATCAGAAGCCCAGTGCAACATTTTAGATAGTCGGCAAGCTATTTATGGCCAAGAGTTTTCACTCACTATGATTTTAGAAGGCTCGCAGTCAGCCATTACGCGCGCTGAGTGTACTGTGCCTCCCCTTTGTCAGCGTCTCGATCTGCTTTCCATGATGAAACGTACCAGTCACCACGAAAAGCAAAACCTCGATCACTTATTTCACGTTGAATTCAGCGGCGAAGATACCGCTGGCCTTATTGAGGCAGTGACGGGCTTTTTCGCAAAACGTAACGCATCAATCAGTGCATTTAGACAAGCCACGTACAAAGCGGCCGAGTGTAAAAACGAATGTATGCGATGCAAGTTTGTTGTGAACATGCCCGCCTCGGAAGATTTTGCTGCTCTAGAATCAGAACTAACCGCGTTGTTTGAAGAACTCAATGTAACCGGTAAAGTTGTAGACAAACATATTAAGGAATCTAATGAACACGCTTCAAGCTGGTGACAAAGCACCACAGTTTTCACTTCAAAACCAAAATGATGAAACCATTACGTTATCAGATTACCTAGGTAAAAAAGTACTGGTTTACTTTTACCCTAAGGCGATGACGCCTGGTTGCACCGTGCAAGCACAAGGCTTACGCGACAGTAAAGAGGCGTTAGACGGTTTGAATGTGGAAGTAATGGGTATTAGCCCTGATGCGGTTAAACGCTTGCCTAAATTCGCTGAAAAGGAAAGCCTAAACTTTACTTTGTTGTCTGACGAAGACCACGCCGTAGCAGACGCTTTTGGCGTATGGGGTTTGAAAAAATTCATGGGTAAAGAGTATGACGGCATTCACCGCATGAGCTTTTTAGTAGACGAAAACGGCGTTATTGAACACGTTTTTAATAAGTTCAAAACCAAAGAGCATCACTCAGTAGTTTTAGATTACTTAGCCGATAACAAGTAACTCTTTATAAATGTATTTCGTTAGCGGTTTGATATCGATTTAACATTGACAAAAAGATTCATAAAAAGCTCACAAAAAAGGCGGTAGTTCACACTACCGCCTTTTTCGTTTCTATTGGCTTTGTTATTAAAGCCCTATTCGCTTTCAGCCACCGGTAATCCAGCAGGATTACTCGACCACGCTGTTATTACCGCTTTTACCAATGTTGCCAACGGTATGGCAAAGAAAACGCCCCAGAAGCCCCAAAGGCCGCCAAATACCAGCACAGCAATAATAATATACAGTGGGTGCAGGCTTACTGCTTCAGAGAAAAGCAAAGGCACCAATAAGTTTCCATCTAATGCCTGAATAATTGAATAAGCAATAAACAAATACCAGAAATCAGGTGTTAAGCCCCATTGAAACAATGCAACTATGGCAACAGGAATGGTAACCACCGCTGCGCCTATGTAAGGAATTAGCACAGAAATACCTACCAATACGCCAAGCAAAATAGCATAGCGTAAATCCATGAAGGCAAAGGTCACGCACGACACTAAGCTAACAATCACAATTTCTATTACTTTGCCGCGGATATAATTGGCAATTTGTGAATTCATTTCATGGCCAACTTGCGTAATCAACCGGCGCTCTTTAGGCAACAAGTTAGATATGCTTTCTAAGAAATACATTTTGTCTTTCAACATGAAAAACACCATTAAAGGCACAAGCACCGCATAAACTAATAGCGCAGCCACATTCGCAATATTGCTAAAAGATGCCGAAATTAATGTTTCGCCTACACCAACAAGTTTGTCGTTTAGCCCTTCCATCATTTGATGAATTTGGTAAACCTGCACGTAATCTGGGTATTTTTCTGGCAAGGTTAAGATCCAATCTTGGGCCTTTTGCCATATTAAAGGGGTTTCTTGAATAAGATTAATGCTTTGCCGAGTGACAATGGGCACTAAACCAATCAACATGAAAATGACGAGGGTAATGAACCCCATTAATACGATGCCGCAAGCTATCGCGCGGCTTACACCGAATCTAACGAGGTGGGTAACCGGCCAATCAAGTAAATAAGCCACAATGGCTGCCACTAAAACAGGCATGATAAGCTCGCCCCACAAAAGTAGCGCGGCGGTTGTAATAAGTATGAGTATAAGCAGCATAGCTGCATCAGGATCGGAAAATTTGCGTCGGTACCAGCGACCAAACACACTGATCATAAAAGCTTCCTGAGAAATTTGAAGAATAGGATACGCATCATAGTGTAAAGACTTAGCATCGGGCAATACACTTTCTATTTAAATCAATCTGGTAAGACGATTTAATAAGCAATATTCAGGTCAAATGCCAAAGTAATTGATGAGGGTAAATTGCACTAAAACTGGCATAAACCTACTTATCTAGGCAGAATGATAAAATTCATAATAAATAATTGAAACTGAAACGGTACTTTGGTGCTCTAATACGTATTCCAGTATTGTTCAGTAAATCACAGGTACATGAAGAAAAGGTTATCTCAAAAACTCTTGGTGCTGTCTTTCCTTATTACAGCAAGCTTGTCGAGTATTGCGCAAAGCGTGAGTTACACGAATAAAAATGCGCTGCCCGAAATTGGCGTAGTGGCGTCTGACGCTATTTCTTTAGACAAGGAAATGATTGTTGGCGATGCCGTTATGCGTCAAATGCGCGGGCAAAGCCCGCTAATCGCCGATCCAGTTTTAGACGAATACCTACAAGATTTAGGTAACCGCCTAGTTATTCATGCCGAAAATGCTAAATTCCCCTTCCGTTTTTTCTGGGTAAATAACGACGCGATTAACGCTTTCGCTTTCTTTGGTGGGCATATAGGTGTTCACACGGGCCTTATGCGACGGGCAAATACTGAAAGTGAGTTGGCCTCGGTGCTGGCTCACGAAATTTCTCACGTTACACAACGGCATATCGCTCGAAGCATGCAAGCGCAACAACGTTCGTCGCCCTTAGCGATTGCATCTCTTATTGGTGGCGTATTAATTGCCATGGCAAACCCTCAGGCGGGTATGGCGGCAATGCAAGCTGGCCAAGCGGCTTCAGTGCAAATGCAAATTGACTACACCCGCTCTAATGAACAAGAAGCCGACCGCATCGGTATTGCCATGCTGTCTCGAGCAGGTTTTGATGCCAATGGCGCTGCCGACTTCTTTTCAATTATGGCTGAAGAGTATCGAAACGTTTCTCGCCCGCCAGCGCGTTTGTTAACTCACCCATTAACTGAATCTCGTATTGCCGATGCCCGTTCGCGTGCAGACGACTATCCTTCTCGCTTTGTTCCGGTAAGTAAACAGTTTGAACTTGCTAAAGCAAGAATCATGGCCAGGTACTCATTCGAACCTGATTACGCGGTAGAGTATTTTACCGCACAGGTAGATAAAAAGGCTTATCGAGTAAGAGAAGCTTCGCTTTACGCCTTAGCATTGGCGTATATGCGAACGGAAGAGTACGACAAAGCCCAAGAAATCATTATGGGTGAATTGTTAACCAAAGATAGCGGTAATTTGTTTTACTTAGACGCCGCGACAGATATTTACATTGCTAAAGGCGAGCCTCTGAAGGCAGTGGAAATGCTGTCACCTTTTGTAGAGAACAGCCCACGCAATCAAGTACTGGCGCTTAACCAAGCGAATGCCATGATAAGTGCTAGTCGCTACGATGATGCCATTAGCTTGTTGAAAGACTTTTTATTGGTGAACGACGAATACCAAATTGCGCATCAGTTGATGTCAGAAGCGTATCAAAAAGCGAAGCGCTTTTCGCAAATGCATCAAAGTAAGGCAGAAGTGTACGCCTTGTATGGCGCTTATACTCGCGCCGTAGATGAATTACAGTATGCTTATAATTTTGCGAAAGACGACGACCATCTTCAAAAGCAGCGCATTAGGGCAAGAATAAAGCAATTTAGAGATCAAGAAGAGCGGTTACAGCGTTTATAGCGCCTGCGCCTGCAACGCCGCAATTTTGTCTTTTAAGATGTCAGCGGTTACCTCACCTAAAATCTCGGCTTGAACCTGCCCTTTCGGGCCCACAATATAAGTCGCCGGTAAATACGGCGGCTTTGTAATGGGAAGCTGGGTTTCTTCATTAGCCACAATCAAATTTAGCGTAATATCAAACTTGTTTGCCATGGCCTGTAAATCATCTTCCGGTAGCACGTCGTAATTAATCGCGAATAACAAAGTGTTTGGCGGTAGGTTTTCGCTTAAATGATGTAACTCAGGCATTTCTCTTAAACACGGCGCACACCAGGGTGCAAAGTAATTAATGATCACCCAATTACCTTCTAAATCACGCCATTTATATGTTTCGCCCTGAAGGGTTTCAAAGTCGGTTTGATGGTAATGGTAAAACCATACTCCAGCGGTTGCCGAAAGTAACATCACCAATATAATCAACAGCCCTTGCTTCACAGCGTTCGTCATTTTTAGCGCACCTTTTTTGCCGTACTTCTTTACCGTACTTCTTTGCCATACTTCTTTACCAAAAGAGCAGCGTTATTATTTATAAATAATATAAACAACAATATAGATAACAACGGTGTGCAAACATGCCTTGCTGCGTATTTAATAGCAAGTATTTTCATGTGTTTGAGAATGAGATTACCTTGGTATTTACGCCAGATTAACCACGTAGTTTGCACAAGCAGGGTTAATTGCTTAGCATCACCTTTCATTTATGGGGCCTACACACCAATATTATTGCGCTTTTGTCACTAATAAGGCCTTAGCACCTTGAAAAATACCTTCAAACAAGCAATAGTCAGCGCCAAAATTTGGCAATGATTTAACGATGAGGCGACATTATGTCTTCGGTTACTATTTTACATAACCCGCGCTGCTCTAAAAGCCGCCAAACCTTAGCACTACTTGAAGAAAAAGGTATCTCGCCTACCGTAGTAGAATATTTAAAAACGCCGCTGAGTATCGCTGAACTTAAAACCTTGTTTGGGCAACTTAACATAGAAAATGTGCGAGACATGATGCGTACCAAAGAAGAAGCCTATAAAGCGAATGCATTAGGTGGTGCAGATATTACCGATGAGCAGCTTTTTGCCGCTATGGTAGAACACCCTAAGTTAATTGAGCGCCCTGTGGTGATTAACAACAATGCAGCCCGTATTGGAAGACCGCCAGAGGCCGTACTGGAAATCGTATAATGGGCCCTATTTTAATTCTTTATTACAGCCGCCATGGCAGTACCAAAAGGTTAGCCGATGCTATAGCACAAGGTGCAATGGCTGAACTATCAAGCATGGAAGCGAATGCTATCTCTGCATCACCTGCTACCGCTGCATCATTTGTGCGACCTGAAGTAATAGTGCGCAGCGTGGCAAGCCTAAACATTAACTCGAATAGTTCAAGTGATCAGGGCTCAGGCGAAGAAAATGCAGACGCCAGTTTAAAAGAGGCAAACCCTAACGCCGCCCCTACGGTAACCTTACAAGAACTCGAGCAGTGCAGCGCGCTTGCCCTAGGAAGCCCTACGCGATTTGGTAACATGGCTGCACCAGTGAAGCACTTTTTAGACAGCACCAGTAGCCAATGGTTAAAAGGCTCGTTAATTAATAAGCCTGCGTGTGTATTTACATCAAGTTCTTCTATGCATGGCGGTCAAGAATCAACGCTGCTGTCTATGATGCTTCCGCTATTTCACCATGGCATGGTGATGTGCGGCCTGCCCTACAGCGAGCCAGCGCTTCATGAAACTCGCAGCGGTGGAAGCCCTTACGGTGTGAGTCACGTCGCACTCGACAACGCTGTCACACTCACTGAAGATGAAAAATCTTTATGTATTGCTCAAGGTAAACGTCTGGCAAAATTAGCCAATGCTTTGTGGCATGCGAATAACCCGGAGACAACACATGGCGCCTAACACTCGCTTTTACCGTTATTTGGCACTTGGTTGTCATACCCTCTTAATAGCGTGGATTATTGCGTGGCAGTTTTTTCTTAATAAAACGCTAACGTACTCACCAATATTTATTACGCTAGTTTATTTAGTGCCATTACTTTTACCTTACAAAGGCGTTATACAAGGTAAGCCGTATACTCACGCTTGGGCAAATTTCGTGGTACTGTTTTATTTAATGCACGGCTGTACGGTGGCTTACGCTGTACCTGAAGAGCGCTGGTATGCAGCCATTGAAATTCTACTATGTGTGGGAATGTTCGTTGGTTGCAGTGCGTTTGCGCGTAAACGTGGACGTGAGCTTGGCCTAGGATTGAAAAAACTTAAACAAGTTATGCAAGAAGAAAAGGCGCATTTCGAACAAGGGGAATAATGATGAAGTGGCTACTACCGATTTCACTGTTGGCATTATATGGATGCGGCGGTTCAACAGGAGATAGCAACACCACTACACCTACCCCATCTTCACCACCCAGTTTAACCATACAGGGCGCCAGCGAACTTATTGCTGGCGACTCTGCTGATTTTGCCGTTATTGCCCCATCGGGCACATCAATCACCAGCGTAAATTGGACCGTTAATGCGGTGAGTGGTGCAGGCAGTATCGCCCCTCTTGCCTCTCACACCCAAGCCATAGGCTTCGATGTTACGGCGGCCGGCGAATACCTTGTTTCGGTTACCGCATCGTTTTCAGTCGGCGAAACTTCTCCCAACGAAACCTCTACCCAAGAAACCTCTACCCAAGAAACCTTTACCCACGAAACCTTAACCCAAGAGTTTAGCCTTAACGTTATTGAAGGTCAGCCTCCTGAAGCCATTTTACGCTTAGGTCACGAAGCCAGCGAAGGTGGCCGCGTTTCACTGCACGTAGATAACAACAGTTTAAAAACCGTAACGGACATTACCTGGGAACAGCTATCGGGGGCATCCATACCCGCATTTACCTTTGATGACGACGATTTATCCTACAACCTTTATTTTCAAGCACCACAAGTCAGCGCCGACAGCATTGCAGAAATTCAAGCTACGCTAGCTTTCGATGATGGTTCTGTTGCAACCGATACCGTTCAGGTAGTGATAAAGAATATTGATATAAATTCGGATGCGTATTTCGTTGACGACTCAGGCAGTATTCTAGAAACCGTTACTTCGCACATGCAAGCGTACCGTCCCAATAGCCCCTATGCCGCTGCGTTAGAAGCTTGTGTATACAACAATGAACTAACATCAAGCTGCACTTTTGCCCAACTTCCTCTTATTGGGCAGCAAACAGAATCGCCTACTATTGATGATATTTTAGATAGAACCTATGTGTCACACCCTTGGATGGGAGAAGCATTCGAGCAGTTCTTACAAACATCTGACAGCAGCGAAGATTTGCTACAAATGCTAAGAGCAACCAGCGCAGTCGTGATTTCTTACGATATTCGCCCCTCGTTTTATTGGGCCGTAACGGGTGCTATTTATCTGGATGCGAATAATTTTTGGCGCAGCCCTGAAGAACGAGACACCATTAATACCCAGCCCGACTATCGCAGCGGCTTTGGTAGTGATTTAGATTTTTCTATCTTTTGGCGATATGTAAAAGAGGGTGAATACTACTACCCACAAACTGGCTTGGCAGCGTCAACAAGGGCAACCCGCACTCAACAAGGTGTCGATGCCGCACTAACATGGTTGATGTACCACGAACTCGCCCACGCAAATGATTTCTTCGACTATACAACTTGGTCGACCTTATCTAACAGCAATACCCCTTTAAACTACGTTAACAACAACACGCCTCTATCTACAGGCCTTGAAAACACCTTGCCACTGACTTCATCGCAACTTCATGCGCTGGCGCAGGTACGCTACGGGGGCGATGCGGCTAACAGTACACAGCGCGCTTATTCAGCGGCTCAAGTGGCTAATTGGTTTGCTAACGACGGTGCAGTGACCTTTTATTCCTATTATACCGAAAGAGAAGACTTTGCTAATTTGGTCGAGCGCTTCATGATGCTTTATCGAATGGGCGCCAGTGCCGATGTGGGTATATTTTCGGGTGATGCAGTAGACGATGGTTCTTATAATGTCACATGGGGGCAACGAGATCGTATTAACGACGACAACCTTCAATTACGCGTAGATTATGCGGTTAGCCGCGTATTACCCTTGCTCGACATTCCGGCTATTCAAGCGGCGATGCCAAAACCGACTTTATTTCCTGACGGCAGTACGTGGTTTAATACGGTGAATTTAGACAATGAAGAAAGTGTCGAGCTAACTGGCGATGAAAAGAATGCGATTATAGAAGCACAAAAGAAGCTTGAGGAAAGTCAGTATTAGGGGAGAAATATTAGGCGAGAAACGCGGTACTGATATTACGGCAGAGATATTATGGCAGAGCAATAGCGGCAGGAATAAAGCTGTGTTAATTAAGCCCGAGTTCTCGCTTAACCATAGCGACAGAGAGCTTTTTTTGTTCTTGCAATGAGCGGGTATCAAGCCTGGCTAGTAAGTTTAATAAGCTTCGCAAATCTCGGTCGCTGTGGTGCAGCAAAAACTGCAATGCCTGTTCTGACAACCGCAATCCCCGTTGATTAGCCCGCAATCGAACTACTTCCTTACGCGATTCATCATTCAGCGCCGTTAAATGATAAATTACGCCCCACGCAAGCCTAGAGCTTAAATCTGGCAATTGAAATGCGGGGTGTGAAGGGCCGTGCTGACTGCTACCCACAATAAGTGCGTGAGGGTTTTCTATCACCCGATTGAAAAGGTCGAATAAGGCTTCTTCCCATCGTGCATGACCCGCTATGGCATGTATATTATCTAAACAGATAACCGAGAGGTTTTCTAACCCATCAAAGATATCGAAGGACCACTGGGCATGATGGTTTAAATTTAAATAAAGGTGGTTTACGTTCTGCTGCGCCAGTTGATGACACAATGCATACAGTAAATGGCTTTTACCCAATCCTTGCCCACCTAGCAATGTCACTAATGGCAAGTGTAACGCAGAAAGCGACGCTAAAGACGGCGCATCCTGCCAGGCAGGCATAGCACTTGGAATACCCTTCAGCAATGCCACCACTTCTTGGTTTCCCGTATCAACAAAACTGTCAAAGGTTTCATCTGTGGGTAGCGTTACAGGGAGAGTTAGCTGCATAGCAAAAGGGTCATTCATTCCAGTAAAAGGTATATCCTTCTACCACTTGACCGAAAGAATCCGTTACAGGCCGAAGTTTAGATTCAAGCCTTACGGTATTGAGTAAATCTTCCGGGGTGCCAAGCAAAGTTAAATTGTAAGTGGCTACTGAACCAGTTTGCCCAGTTAACATCGCTTCTTCTATCACGCTTAAGCTCTTCAAATACGCATTAGCGTTAGCGTATTTTTTTAATGAATCTATATTGGCAACCGACACAGAAATTTGCACTCTTTCGGCATCTACCGCACCTGGGATCACCGCGTATTGTGAAGATAAGTAGTTGGCATAGGCATCAACCAACTGCTGAGTAAGTGAGGTAGGTTCGTCGGCAAAAATAGACCCGTAGCTTACCTTGCCATTACCCACAAACACCCAATCAAGCGCATATTCACCTTCTTGTGCTTTTTGGGCGTGTTGAGTGAATTCATCCATCGTGAAAGGCGGCATTTCTTGCGCTTCATTCACCAAAGCCGCCGTGGCGGTCACTTCATCGTCTGCAAGGCTGGCTTGTTGCTCTTCGTTTACCTGCAGGTTCGTGCCATCAACCATGTTGTCAACGTCACTTAAATCGAGTTGACCACTTAATGGCTGCGCTGTACCTGCAATAGCGTTTTGGCTTTGATTTTCAGAGTTGGTATTGTCTTGGTAATTAGTATCTTGGTAAGCACCGGACGAAGTAGGTAAGCCTTCAGGAATAGACGGCATTTCACCCGCGGTATTTTTATACAAACGAGCGCCAATAATATTATCAACACCATAACGCTGTGATGATGCTGTTAAAGACTGAACAAACCTACCCCACACATCGTAAATGGAAATACTGGCTGAGTCGGTTAAATCCATTAACGGCAAACTTACCGGCACACCACGGGTTTTCGCGGTGTTAACCAACATTTCCCCTACAGGTGTTGGTGTACTTTCATCTAAAATGATGCGTTCGTTGTCGTCAGTTTCTGTGGCTAACCACACAATAGTTTCTGGTCTACGCTCGCCCCATAAAGGCAGGCCTTCACGTTTCATTAAATCGGTCAGTTTCGTTTTATCAAACTCAGCAACATAAAAGGTGTCGTTGCCTGAATAAGAAAAACGGTACGAGCGAAGGTACGCCTCGGGAGTTCTAAGTGCAGCCCTTACACCAGGGTTCTGCAACACCTCGGTATTTCCCGATACCTTCACCATTACCTCAGTTAGGGCTTTTTTTACTGCATTGGCTTGTGTTTTTTGACTCTGATCACTAACAGGTATCTGTGCTTCATTAACCACCACGTGCTGCGTAGCATGGGCACTCATCGTGCACACCGCTATTGCCACCCCTACACCGCGAATTAATTGTTGCTGAAACATACGCCTAATTTTCCTGTTCCGATAAGAAATCAATTTCTTCACTACTCCACTACAACGCCAAAAGATCGTTGCCCGCTATTCTCTGTCATATTTATGTTTATTTCATCTATAAATATAAAAAACGAAGTTTGAAGCCACCAAAAAAGAGAATTCATACTCAAATTACACTTTTTTCACATGATCTGACCCATATCCGCCCTAGTCAATTGGACTTGTGGTGACTTACTGGTAGAATCCGCGTTTTTCTACCTCTTACTCTTAGTTCTAGGGCGCAAACGTGAGCGAAAATAAAACCTCTCTTAGTTATAAAGATGCTGGTGTCGATATTGATGCGGGAAACCAACTTGTCGACCGTATTAAATCCGTTACTAAAAGGACTCACCGTCCGGAAGTAAAAGGAAACCTTGGTGGGTTTGGCGCATTATGTTCGCTTCCAACAAAATATAAGAACCCGTTGCTGGTTTCTGGAACCGATGGTGTAGGCACTAAGCTTCGTGTTGCTATGGATGCAAACCGTCACGATGGTGTGGGTATCGACTTAGTTGCCATGTGTGTTAACGACCTTATTGTACAAGGCGCAGAGCCGCTGTTTTTCTTAGATTATTACGCTACTGGCAAACTGGATGTTGATGTTGCTGCATCGGTAGTAACCGGTATTGGTAATGGTTGTGAGCAAGCTGGATGTGCCCTAATTGGTGGTGAAACCGCAGAAATGCCGGGAATGTACCACGACGGCGATTACGATATTGCAGGTTTCTGCGTAGGCGTAGTTGAAGCCGAAAAGGTTATTGACGGCACTAAAGTGAAGCCTGGCCAGAAACTTATCGCACTAGGGTCGTCAGGTCCTCACTCTAACGGTTACTCACTGGTACGTAAGATTTTAGAAGTGAGCAACGCCGACGTAAATCAAGATTTAGACGGCAAGCCGCTCATCGAGCATTTACTTGAGCCTACCCGTATTTATGTGAAATCTGTATTGGCATTGCTTGAGAAAGTGGAAGTCAGCGCCATTTCACACATTACTGGCGGCGGCTTTTGGGAAAACATCCCTCGCGTATTACCTGATGATGCAAAAGTGGTGATTGACGAGAAGAGCTGGCAGTGGCCTTCTGTGTTTAGCTGGCTACAAGAGAACGGCAACGTTACTCGTCACGAAATGTACCGTACGTTCAACTGTGGTGTTGGCTTAGTGATTGTTATTGATGAAGCCGATGTAGATACCACTATTGCAACCTTGAAAGAACACGGTGAAAACGCCTGGTTAATTGGTGACATTCAAGCCAAAGACGGTGAACAGCAAGTTGAGATAAACGCGTGAGCACTCCATCAACCAGACTTTGCGTTCTAATTTCAGGTAACGGCAGTAACTTACAGGCCATTATTGATAACATCAGCGCTGAAAAACTTGATGCTGAAATATGTGGTGTTATTAGTAACCGCCCTAATGCGTACGGTTTAACCCGTGCGCAAGAAGCCGGTATTACCGCCATTAGCCTAGACCACATGCAGCATGACAGTCGGGAAAGCTACGACAAGGCTTTGCAAGCAGAAATTGAATCACTAAACCCTGATTATATCGTGCTTGCAGGCTTCATGCGTATCCTAACGCCTGAGTTTGTAAATACTTTTTCTGGAAAATTAGTGAACATTCATCCATCTTTGTTGCCCAAATACAAAGGTTTGAATACACATCAGCAAGCTATCGATAACGGCGACGAAGAACACGGCGTTAGCGTGCACTTTGTTACGCCTGAGTTAGATGGCGGCCCAGTCATCATTCAAAGCCGCGTGCCGGTTTTCGAAGATGACACTGCGGTAGACTTAGCAGATCGTGTTCAAGAACAGGAGCGTCGCATATACCCATTAGTGCTTTCTTGGTTCAGTGCGGGGCGACTTAAGATGGTAAATAATAAGGCTATCCTAGATGAGCAAGAACTCCCAGAATCGGGTTATGCAAACGAGTAAACGCAGCTATGTAGCAGCGTTTCTTTTGGCTTTTGTGGGCGCTAGCGCCCACGCAGCCGATACAACAGAGAGTAAACTTCAACCCTACGAGGCAGTTTATACGGCTTACAAATGGGGCGATGATGTGGGCGAAGCTCGCATTAAACTTGAAGCGTTAAGCAATACACAATATTCCCTCACTTACTCTTCCAAAGTGTCAAAATTCTTTTTATCTGACAAACGCTACGAGCACTCTATTTTTAAAGTAGAAGACAGTACCGTATTACCTATTGAGTATCATTATACTCGCACAGGTACAGGGCCAGATAAAAAGCTCACCGTTAATTTCAACACCGATAACGGCGGCAAAATAGCGGTTGAGAATGGCGAAGAATTTGTTTGGAACGGCCAGTTCGACAACCAAATTTACCGCGTAGACTTGGCAAACCAATTAGCCTCTGGCGAAACGAACCTTTCCTACGACTTTGTTAACTATCGTGGTGAGTTGCGTACCTACGGTGTTGAAGTGGTGGCCAAGGAAAGCCTGTCATTACCCTATGGCGAATTCGAGACGGTGAAAGTGAAGCTTATTCGCGACTCTAAAACCCGTGAAACCTTTGCGTGGTTTGCTCCATCATTAAACTATACCTTGGTGCGTTTGCAGCAATTTAAAGATGGTGAAGAACAAGGCGATATTAAATTGAAGTCTTACGCCACTCAGTAAACGTTGCTTGCACTGTTTGTAGGTGGGGACATCATCGATGGATGAGCCCCCACCTGTTATCTCTTTTCTCTTAAAATCTTTATCATGCCTCGTGGTTGACCACAAGTTAGCTTGGCAACCCATATATACCGCAGTTTAACTTGCACTATAACCATTACTTTTAATGCAAAATTCATGTAAAAATCTTGATCTTTGAGCCATTAAATAATAGGTTTAACCCATGCTGGTCTGACCTCAATTTGATAGTTGCGCACAATCATGCGTAATGAACCAAAATAAGAGGAACGATGAGCGTTACATTTAACGCCTTTTCAGGAGCGAAGTATGGCAGATTTTATTTGGTTTTTATTGGTAGTGTTAGCTTTGGCCGTTGCCAGCTATCAACGTACCAGCTTAGTAACAGCAGTGTGTATTGCTGGCGGAGTCATGATATTAGGGACTCTATTTGGTGATATTGGTTTACTTGGTTGGATTGTATTCCTAGCACTTACGCTGCCGTTTACCCTTTCTAATATTCGTCAGCAGCACATCACTAAAAAGTTATTAGCGTTTTACCGAAAGGTAATGCCAGAAATGTCTAGTACCGAGCAAGAAGCAATCGATGCAGGGACAGTATGGTGGGACGGTGATATTTTCAGTGGTAAGCCTGATTGGGAAAAACTTCACCGTATTCCAAAAGGTCGCTTAACGGCTGAGGAACAAGCGTTCCTAGACGGCCCGGTTGAAGAAGTATGCTCAATGGTAGATGAATGGCAAATTAACCATAAAGATGCCGACTTATCTCCTGAAATTTGGGCATACCTTAAAGAACATAAGTTCTTTGCCATGATTATCAAAAAAGAATACGGCGGCCTAGCGTTTTCAGCATTCGCTCAGTCTCGCGTTCTTCAAAAGCTTGCTGGCGTTAGCGCCGTACTTTCAAGTACGGTTGGTGTTCCTAACTCGTTAGGTCCAGGTGAGCTACTTCAACACTATGGCACAAAAGAACAACAAGACCATTACTTACCTCGCCTAGCGGCAGGTCAAGAAGTTCCTTGTTTTGCATTAACGGGCCCTGAAGCGGGTTCAGATGCCGGCGCTATTCCTGATGTGGGTGTGGTCTGTAAAGGCGAATGGAACGGTGAAGAAGTGCTAGGTATGCGCCTAACCTTCGACAAACGTTATATTACCCTTGCGCCAGTGGCGACAGTTATCGGTCTAGCGTTTAAGCTTCAAGATCCAGACGGTTTGTTAAGTGAGAATAAAGAGCCAGGTATTACTTGTGCACTTATCCCTCGCGATACTAAGGGCCTAGAAATTGGTCGTCGTCACTTCCCGCTAAATACGCCTTTCCAAAATGGTCCTATTCGCGGTAACGACATTTTCGTTCCAATCGATTACATCATCGGTGGCCCAGCAATGGCAGGTAGAGGCTGGCGTATGCTGGTTGAATGCTTATCAGTAGGCCGTTGTATTACCCTACCGTCTTCTGCTGCAGGTGGCGCTAAATCTGTATCATTGGCAACGGGTGCGTATGCGCGTATTCGCCGTCAGTTCCGTATGCCTGTTGGCCATATGGAAGGCGTGGAAGAAATGCTAGCCCGTATCGGTGGTAATGCGTACTTGATGGATGGCGTAACACGCTTTTCAACAGTTGGTGTTGATTTGGGTGAGAAGCCGTCTGTTATTTCGGCAATCTGTAAATACCACCTTACTGAAAAGATGCGTCAGATTATAAATGATTCAATGGACGTTCATGGCGGTAAGGGCGTAATGCTTGGGCCAAATAACTATTTGGGCCGTGGTTACCAAGGTGTTCCAGTTTCAATTACTGTTGAAGGCGCGAACATTCTTACTCGTAACATGATGATTTTCGGTCAAGGCGCAATGCGCTGTCACCCTTTCGTATTGAAAGAAATTCAAGCCGCATCAATTGAAGACAAGAAAGAAAGCACAACCGCTTTTGATAAAGCCGTATTTGGTCACATTGGTTTTGCCATTTCAAATACCGTTCGTAGTGTTTGGTTCTCGCTGACAAGTGGCGTATTTAGCAGTGCACCCTTCACTGACGAAACGGCTCACTACTACAAGCTGTTACAAGGCTACAGTGCAAACTTAGCGTTGCTTACTGATGTTTCTATGGGTGTGTTAGGCGGTGACTTAAAACGTCGTGAGCGCTTATCTGCACGCTTAGGTGACATTTTAAGCGGCTTGTACCTAGGTAGTACTACCTTGAAACGTTTTGACGAAGATGGTCGCTTAAAAGAAGACTTACCACTACTTCATTGGGCAATGCAAAACACCTTGCATGACATTGAAACAGCCATTGATGACTTCTTAGCGAACTTCCCTAACAAAGCCATTGGTGTTGTGCTTCGTGGTATTGTTATTCCGTTTGGTCGTCGTGTTGGTAAGCCTTCTGATAAAACCGAGCATGCTATTGCGCAAATGCTGCAAACCCCTTGTAGCGCACGTAGTCGCTTAGGTTATGGTCAGTATCTGTCTCGTGAAGAAAGTAACTTGTTCGGTGACTTAGAACAGACTCTTGATGACGTGTTAGCAGCCGAGCCAATCTTCGAGCGCATTTGCAAACATAAGAAAGCGAAACTGCCTTTCACACGTTTAGCGGCGTTAGCAGACGAAGCGCTTAGTGAAGACATCATTAATGAAGAAGAAGCTGACTTACTTCGTCGTACAGAAGCAGGAAGACTGAGAACCATTAACGTGGACGATTTTGACCACGAAGAATTAGTGGCTAAGGTTAACTCTTCTAGCGAAATAAAGAAACGAGGAGGCAAAGCTGCTTAGTTTAACCCTTCTCAAAAAGGGCCGCTTCGGCGGCCTTTTTTTATGCACTAAAGTGACTGCTATTTTTTGGTTATCTTTGCTCGTGATTGCGCCTGCTCAGGCAGAATCGCAACACGCCATGGTTTCGTTACCTTCTGATACCTTTCAGTGTGGTAATTCGGAACAAGCCAAAAAACTTGCCCAACTTATTGTGAATGATAAAAACCAAGCCCGAACCCAAATTCACTGTAACCCCACCCTAGTTGCCATTGCAGAGCAAAAGGCAAAAGACATGGCAGAAGAAGGTTTAGTGTCGCATTTCTTAGGTGGCAGCCCAAACACACGTTTGCGAAACGCAGGGTTAACACTCCCGTCGTATTACGGCGATGCGATGAGCAATCAGGTTGAGGCATTGGCTGGTGGTTATCAAACAGCAAAAAAGGTGTGGCACGCATTAAAAAGCTCGTTCTCCCACAAACAGCATTTGCTTGGTGAAATTCCTTTTTATGCTGAACAAAATGAAATCGGGATCGCCTTTTTTAAAGATTATAAAACGCCACATGTAGAATACTGGGCAATTTATCTCACTAAACTAAGTGGTGATGCACAACAGCAATCGTTTAGTGAAGTGCCCGATAAGGGGCTAGGCATTGTTACCGAAAATGGTGAAATTACCCCAATGCAATAGTGAACTACACTCTTAAAAATTGTGGCAATTGCAGTAAAAACAAAAAAGCCGGTGTTTTTAATAACACCGGCTTTTTTAATTTGTAACGCTTGCTTGTACGACTAGCTTAGTTGAAGCTTGTCCATCAACAATACTGCTTGCGTGCGGGTATTGATTTCTAGCTTACGTAGAATTGCGCTAATGTGCGCTTTAATCGTCGCTTCAGTTACATTCATTTCGTGGGCTATTTGCTTGTTCATTAAGCCAGCACGAAGGAATGACAATACTTGAATTTGTTTAGGCGTTAGCTCTCTGAAACGTTGAAGCAACAACTTCAATTCGTCGTCTACTTTCTCAAGTTCGTCTTCCATACCTTCAGGAAGCCATTTTTTACCCGCAATGATGTCCACAATAGCCTGCGCCATTTCACGTGTTGCTGACACCTTAGGAATAAAGCCTTGAGCGCCTAAGCTCATTACCTGTGCTACCACTTCTACCGCATCGCTACCAGACACTACGCCGATAGGAATATTAGGATATTGTTCACGCAAGGTAATAATGCCATTAAAATATTCACCGCCTGGCATGTTTAAGTCGAGTAAGACCAACTCAATGCCGTCGTATTCATTTAAAACGGCCAGCGCAGCATCAAGGCTTCCGGCTTCAAGAATCTGCGCGTTTTCAAAATAAGGTCCTAACGCTCCGCTGAGTGCTTCACGAAACAATGGGTGATCATCTGCTACAAGAATTCTTGTCATTAGCGTTGTTACTTCCTTTAGTTCTTATATCTCTAGGTTAATACTTCCGATTTAATTCTAAAAGCCCTATTCGTTAAAAATCACCGCTTTATTTGATTTTTTTACTGTTTTCCATTGGCATTTAAATTTGTGAGGGTAAAATTGCCGACCAAATTCCCGCTAGCTGAGTACATTTTGTGCAAAAACACGACAGGCTTTATGCCAACCCTCTTAAAAAGGTAGCAGATTTTTCCTTCGATGAGTCAGTGGTTGACGTTTTTCCCGATATGATCCAACGCTCGGTGCCGGGTTATGAAACTATTGTTCATACCATTGGCGAATTAGCGAAAACAAAAGTACAACCCAATACTAGGGTGTATGACCTTGGTTGTTCCTTGGGGGCAGCAAGTTTTTCTGTTGCTCGCGCTACACAAGATGTGCCCTGTGAAATAATTGGTATAGATAGTTCCGATGCCATGGTTGACCGTTGTCGACGCATGGTTCAAGCCTTCAATTTGCCAAACCCAATTTCCATCATTCAGCAAAACGCTCAAGATACCCAAATAGAAAACGCCTCTATGGTAGTCATGAATTTCACATTACAATTCATTCCACCTGCTGATAGAGAAGCGCTATTAAAACAAATTTACGATGGTTTAAATGAAGGTGGTGTTTTAATTCTTTCAGAGAAAATTAAACACCCGACCGTGGCTGGCAACGAACTACTGATAGATTTGCACCACCAATTTAAGCGTGACAATGGCTACAGTGAATTAGAAGTAAGTCAAAAACGCGCCGCCATCGAGAAAGTTATGCTAACCGATACCTTCAGCGAACACGAAACGCGATTAAAGTCCGTTGGTTTTAAAGATGTGGTGATGTGGTTTAAGTGCTTTAACTTTACGTCGCTGGTTGCAATAAAGTAGTTGGCATCGCGGAGCATCACAGTCAAGAATGCAATGCGGTTAAGTGAGCAGCTACGCCCAATGCACTTCTAGCCAGCAACCTGTGATTTAGCATTAAAAATACTGTGAATCATTATGAACACTGAGATTCACAATTAAGAATACCGAGAAGAATATGACGAAACCAGAATCAGCGTGGTTTAACGACTGCTACAAATCTATTTTAGATACGCCTTTAGCGCATTGGCTACAAACCCTACCTGCGCAAATGAATGAATGGCAAAAGAGTCAGAAACACGGTGAATTCGATAAGTGGTGTCGTCTACTTGCAAAAATTCCAACCACGACACCTTCGTCCACTACCCTTGTTGATGAGGTTCGAATTGGTTCAGCGGATGATATAGACCAATATACCCAGAAGAAGATATTAGGGTTGCTGCAACAATTTATGCCGTGGCGCAAAGGGCCTTTCCATATACACGGTATTCACGTTAATACCGAATGGCGTTCAGATTGGAAATGGGACAGGGTTGCCCCGCATATATCGCCACTTAAAGACAGAACCGTGCTAGATGTAGGTTGCGGTAGCGGTTATCACATGTGGCGTATGCTTGGGTGTGATGCATCTCGCGTAGTAGGCATCGACCCCACCCAGCTGTTTCTCATTCAGTTTCAAGCTATCAAACACTTTATTGCTGATAATCGCATTCACTTCTTACCGCTAGGTATTGAAGAAATGCAGCCATTGAACGCGTTTGATACCGTTTTTTCAATGGGCGTACTGTATCACCGAAAAGATCCTATTCAGTTTCTCACCCAACTTAAGCATCAACTGCGAAAAGGTGGAGAGCTGGTATTGGAAACCTTAGTGGTAGATGGCGATGCGCAAACCGTATTAATGGCCGGAGAACGTTATGCTCAAATGCGCAATGTATGGTTTCTACCTAGTACAGACGCCTTAACGGTTTGGCTAGCGCGTCTTGGGTTTGAAAACATCCGCGTGGTTGATAAGAACTTCACAACGCTGGATGAACAACGGGCCACTGAGTGGATTGAAGGCCAGTCATTGAAAGATTTTCTCGACCCTGAAGATATTACTCGCACCATTGAGGGGTATCCTGCACCACAACGAGCCGTGATTGTCGCGAATCGTAAATAAGTTCACCCCTATGTAATGCAATCGTTATGTTGGCATAAATGTTGTAACCTATATTCCCCATGATGTACGTATTCTGCATTTAATAGGGTTGCAACATGGACATACATGGGTTTTTAAAGACACATCAGCTACCAAGTACGTATGCGGACACTGCACAAAAATGGTTCATCCCATTATGCGAACGGTTAGTTAAGCACCAAGACGGTGCGGCAAATTCAATCAAAGCCCCATTGGTGGTCGGAATTAACGGCTGCCAAGGCTCAGGAAAATCTACGCTTACTGATTTTGTTAGCGCGTATTTAACCAGCATTTACGCTAAAAAAGTGGTTTGCCTTTCTATTGATGACTTTTATTTAGATAAATCGCAACGAAATGCGCTATCGATAAAAGTCCATCCGCTGCTTGCAACCAGAGGTGTACCCGGTACACACAATATGCCTCTTGCCCTTGATACGTTTAAGCAGCTTAAAGGCAGCGGCCAAGTGGCCCTTCCCCGTTTCAATAAAGCGATAGACGACCCCTTCCCCGTTAATCAGTGGCCTGTAGTGACGGCGCCACCAGATATCATTATTTTAGAAGGATGGTGTGTTGGGGTAACACCGCAAAACGCTGCCGATATAAAGCAACCCATAAATAGTTTAGAAGAAAACCAAGATCCACTTGGTATTTGGCGTTCGTTTGTTAATACTGAATTATCAAACGACTATCAAAGCTTGTTTGATCAAATCGATTATCGGGTTATGTTAAAAGCCCCCTCGTTTGAATGTGTTTACCGCTGGCGGTTAGAGCAAGAGCATAAACTTGCTGTAGCAACCAAAGGCGCTTCTACAGGGGTAATGTCCGATGAACAAGTTGCACAGTTTATTCAGAATTACCAACGACTAACCGAACATGCACTTAAAACATTGCCTACAAAGTGTGACACTGTGTATTCGCTAGATGAAACAAGAACTATAACCGGCGAGGAAGTAAAGTAATGACAAGAACGCTAGTTTTCACCGATATGGACGGCACGCTGTTAGACCACCATACCTACTCCTTTGAGGCGGCGAAACCTGCTTTAACAGCGTTGGAGTCACGAGATATACCGGTTATTCCAACCACCAGTAAAACCTTTGCTGAGCTACAGCCTTTGCGAGAGCAAATTGGCCTTACTGGGCCATTCATCATTGAAAACGGCGCTGCCATATTCATTCCACATGGTTTTTTCAAAAAGAAGCCTAGCGGAACCGTATGGGTAGATGGTTACTGGTGTAAATCGTTTATATCCAATAAAAATTACTGGATTAAACTTCTCGATAAAATCAAAGCAGATTTTGAAGGTGAGTTTAAACAGTTTTCGCAAATGAGTTTAGAAGAAATTCAAAGCAGCACAGGCTTAGACGAAGCGTCTGCTGCCCTAGCAGCTAAACGTCAATTTGGAGAACCTGTACTTTGGACTGGTTCTGATGAAAACAAACAAAAATTTATTGCGGCAGTTAAAGACCGTGGCGCCTATCCTCTAGAAGGCGGGCGATTTATCCATGTATCTGGCAATTGCGACAAAGGCCAAGCCCTTAAATGGCTAGCGGCTGAATACCAAAGACAACATGAAAGTCATGTTAAAACCGTTGCCCTTGGCGATGGAAAAAACGATATTGCTATGCTTGAAGCAGCACATATCGCTATACGAATTTTATCTCCGGTAAATCCTCCGCCTTCTGTTAAAAAAGACGAGGTTTATACCAGCACGTTACCTGGCCCAGAAGGCTGGAACGAAATGCTAACTCAATTGCTTTCCCTATAATCAGGAGGACACATGGCTGATTTTTATCAAAACGGTGTGGTTACAACTTTACATAATCTTTCTCGTAGACCAACAGAGGAACTAGAAGCCGAGTTACTCCGCTTTTCACAGAAACGCCCCATGGCACTTATCTTGCCATCACTTTTTTCAGAACTAGAAGGTGATGCCTTACCTCATATTGTTGATGAATTAACGGGCGTACCTTACTTATCGGAAATCGTGATAGGGCTAGATCGCGCTGATATGGCGCAATATAAACATGCGCTTAAGTTTTTCGACAAACTGCCTCAGCATCATCGCGTGCTTTGGAACGACGGTCCTCGCTTGAAAGCCCTTGATGAAGAACTACAATCAAAAGGTCTTGCACCGAAAGAGTTGGGTAAAGGCCGTAATGTTTGGTATTGCATGGGTTATGTTTTAGCATCAAACCGTGCTGAGTCTGTTGCTCTGCATGATTGCGATATTGTGACGTACAACAAAGACTTGTTGGCTAAGCTTATTTACCCTGTCGCAAACCCGAATTTTAACTACGAGTTCTGTAAGGGCTACTATGCCCGTGTAGCGAACGGTAAAATTAACGGCCGCGTATCTCGATTATTAGTGACGCCGTTATTACGCGCACTTAAGCGTATTATGGGTGACAACGAATACCTTGAGTTTATGGACAGCTTCCGCTATCCATTAGCCGGAGAATTTTCGTTCCGCCGCGATGTGCTAAACGATATTCGCATTCCAAGTGATTGGGGCTTAGAAATTGGCGTACTATCTGAAATGCATCGCAATTATTCGCACAATCGCCTTTGCCAAGCCGACATTTGCGACATTTACGATCACAAGCACCAAGATTTGTCGCTTAATGATGAACATGGTGGCTTATCTAAAATGTCTATCGACATTACTAAGGCCATCTTTAGAAAGTTGGCTACCCAAGGTTATACCTTTAGTAACGAGATGTTCCGCTCTATCAAGGCTACGTATTTCAGAATTGCGCTAGACTTTATTGAGACCTATCACAACGACGCAGTCATGAACGGTCTTACGCTTGATATTCACAGTGAAGAAAAAGCAGTTGAAATGTTCGCCAGTAACATCATGAAAGCTGGACAGAACTTTTTAGAAAACCCAATGGAAACCCCTTTCATTCCAAGTTGGAACCGAGTAACCAGCGCTGTGCCAGATATTCTCGAGCGCTTGCTGGAGGCCGTTGAAGCTGACACCGCAGAATTTATGGAGTAATAGACAATGACATGGCAAGTACTCCATGACAAAGTGAAGCACCATCTAGAATATATCTATGCTGATGTGCCCCTTGAGCATTCATTAGAAAGCTTAACCATGTCGTTGATGGAGACGATGGGCATTAAGCCTGATGAAGATGTGTCGCTTCCTCAATCCCATTCTAATTATTGGGACGAGGAAGACATCATCATGATCACCTATGGCGATAGCGTTATTGATGGCGACGAGCGACCGCTCGTTACCCTCAATCGCTTTTTAAATCGCTATAGTAAGAACACCATCAATAATGTGCACATTCTGCCTTTCTTTCCATACAGTTCAGACGATGGCTTTTCGGTTATCGACTATTCAAGTGTGAATGAAGCCTTGGGCAGCTGGGACGATATTGAAGCCATTGCGAAAGACTACGGGTTAATGACTGATTTGGTGATTAACCACTGTTCTGCGCGCAGTGTATGGTTCGATAATTTCATCAAAGGTGAAGGTCCAGGTTCAGATTTCTTCTTTACTGGGGATCCCGCTGACGATTTGTCTATTGTTACTCGTCCTAGGGTTTCGCCTTTATTGCGTGAAACAGAAACCAAAGATGGCACTAAACATGTTTGGTGTACTTTCAGTCATGACCAAGTCGATTTTGATTTCAGGAACCCTAAGGTACTTCTTACGTTCATTGATATCATTCGTTTGTATATCGACAAGGGCGCAAAAATATTCCGCTTAGACGCTGTGGCGTTTTTGTGGAAAATTGTTGGCACTAACTGCATTAACCTTCCTCAAACTCATGAGGTTATTAGGTTAATTCGCACGCTGATTGAACATGTCGACCCGTCTATTATTATCATTACTGAGACCAATATTCCCAACAGGGAAAATTTGACCTATTTCGGTAATGCCAATGAAGCCCATGCTATTTATAACTTTTCATTGCCACCACTATTGGTCAACACCTTGGTAACGGGTAATTGTAAGTACTTAAAGAGTTGGATGATGAGCATGCCACCTGCGCAAAACGGTACGGCTTACTTTAACTTCATTGCATCGCACGATGGTATTGGCCTTCGCCCTGCCGAAGGGTTGCTAGACGATGAAGAAATTTCAGAACTTGTGCATACCATGCAAAACTTTGGTGGCAAAATTTCGTGGCGCGCGTCTGATCATGGGCAGCAAAAGCCTTATGAAATAAATATTACGTTATTTGATGCGTTACAGGGAACAACAAAAGGCCCGGATAAATGGCAGATAGACCGCTTTATCTGTGCGCACGCCATTATGCTGGGAATGGAAGGTATTCCAGGCATTTATATTCATAGTTTATTAGGTACGTCTAACGACTATGAAAAAGTGGCTAATACAGGGCAAAACCGTTCAATTAACCGCAGACGTTGGGACTTTAAAGAACTAGAAGCCTTGCTTGATTCGCCCTATTCTCAGCATCACAAAGTATTGACGCGATTGTCTCAGTTAATTCGAATTCGTAAAGCTCAGCCAGCATTCCACCCGAATGCCACGCAATTCACGTTGCAGCTTAACGAAAGTATTTTCGGTTATTGGCGACAAAGTTTAGACAGAAAGCAAAGTATCTTCTGCATTAGTAATGTGTCGGATGAAGAGCAAACTATTCTACTGTCAGATATCAACTTAATTGGTACGGATAACTGGATAGATCTTGTGACTCGCCAACAAATTGCTTTGTCGGATGCCTTTTTGCAATTGAAACCCTATCAAACACTTTGGATAAGCAACCAAGACTTTGAGTAAACTCCAGTTCTTGAGCTTTCCACTCACCTCTTACAAACGGCGCATATAGCGCCGTTTTTGTTATAATTTCCTTATCGTCATTGCCTAATACATTGGTTTATTGGCGCATTTAGGTGATAATCCCCACCCTCAAATTAGGGAGTGGTTTTCATGTCTTCAAAATGGTTATCGTTAGAACACGCATTAGAAAAAGCGATTGATGCAACTAGCACCTTAGGTGAATCTGAAACCATTGCGTTGAGTCGCGCCTTAGGAAGAATCACTGCCTCTGAAGTACATGCTACACTCTCTGTGCCCCCGTGGGATAACTCGGCAATGGATGGCTTCGCTATTAATGCAGCTAGTAGTCAACCAGACACGCTTATGCCTATACAGGGCACCATTACCGCTGGCATGGCCGCAGACGAACCTTTAAAACCCGGCCACGCGATAAAAATCATGACGGGCGCACCAGTACCTCCAGGCGCGGATGCTGTAGTCATGGTTGAAAATACGTCTACTGAAGGCAATCACGTAAGTATTAATAAGCAGCACGCTTGTGGCGAAAACATTCGCAAGAAAGAAGCGGATATTAAAATTGGACAGTCACTGGTAAATCAAGGTATTCGATTACAGCCACAGCACCTTATGTTGTTGTCTTCACAGGGGCTCACCACGGTAGACGTAGTAAAACAAGTTAAGGTGGGTGTTGTCGCCACAGGTTCTGAACTAGCTCAACCTGGCGAACCCTGCTTACCTACCCAAATATATGAGTCGAATCGTATTGGTGTGAGTGCCCTACTTTCAGAGTTGGGCGTTGAGATTATCGATTTCGGCATAGTAAAAGACGATGAACAATCACTCACCGCCCTGTTCAAAGAAGCCAGCGCACGGGTAGATGTGATGGTAAGTAGTGGCGGTGTGTCGGTTGGCGACGCCGATTATGTGAAAGACGTAATAGAAACTTTAGGTAGTATCGACTTTTGGAAAGTGGCAATTAAACCGGGTAAACCTTTTGCCTTAGGCCATATTGGCAATACCTTATTTTGTGGTTTGCCTGGTAACCCTGTTTCTGCCTTTGTAACCGCTAAACTTCTTGTTACCCCGTTAATTAGAAAAATGCAGGGTGAACAGCAAGTTCGTAAGCCGCTAACCGTTAATGCCACGGTAACATGCGACATTAAACGTCGTGCTGGCCGTCGGGATTTTCAGCGCGCCACGATAACCTATGATGAAAACTTCAACCTTCTGGTAACGCCGTTTCGCACACAAAGTTCTGGTGTCATGACGTCTATTACCGCAGCCAATTGTTTAATGGTTATTCACGAAGACATCAGTCATGTTGAAAAAGGCACAACCCTGCCTGTTATTCCTTTTGATTTACTTTCACCTGAATCGGATCTGTAGCCTTGAAGAACAAACGTTATCTACTTGAAGGTAGAGATATTATAAAGCTGGCTTGGCCACTATTAATTGCGCAAATTACCCAAATGTTAATGGGCGTGAGCGATACCATTATGGCTGGCCGTTATAGTGCGACTGATATGGCTGCGGTGGCGCTTGGTTTTAGTATTACCGTACCCTTGTTGTGTTTTATACAAGGTATTGCGCTAGCTTTACCGCCCATTATTTCAAGGCTTCAAGGTACAAAAGACATCACCGGCATTGCCAATGCCAGTCAACAAGCAGGCTACTTAGTGTGTTTCGTTGGTGTAGCGATGGCTGCGCTTATTCCCTTTGCTGGTAACATCGTATCACTATTCCCCATGGCAGATGAGCTACATACCATCACCGTGGATTATGTGGTTTATGTGCTGTGTGCCATGCCGGGATTCGCGCTTTATCAATGGCTAAGAAACTACTGTGAAGGACTGGGTAAAACCAAGCCAACCATGTTAATTACCGTGATTGGTTTAATGGCCAACATACTAGGTAACTACCTTTTCATTTACGGTATTGGCCCTATACCCGCTTTTGGTGGCGCGGGTTGTGGTGTAGCAACAGCTATTGTTATTTACACCATGCTAATTGCTACCTTCATTTACGTACGTTTTAGCCCCGCGCTAAAAAAATATCAGCTTTTCGATACGTACTACAAGCCGTCAGTGGTTGCCATAAAGCGTACCTTCAAGCTTGGCCTTCCCATCGCCATGACATTGCTGTTTGAAGTAACCTTATTTGCGGTAGTGGCATTATTGCTTGCCCCCTTTGGCTCCACCACAGTTGCCGCCCACCAAGTAGCCCTTAATTTTTCTGCGCTCATGTTTATGGTACCCATGAGTATTGGTATGGCAGCGTCTATTCGCATAGGTTACCGCATTGGGCAAAATAATAGACGGCAGGCTAAGGTTGCCGCTAAGTGCTCAATTTTAATTGGGTTTGTTACCGCGGCTTGTACGGCTACTTTCACGCTAAGTGCCAAAGCATTCATCATTGGGCTTTATACCAGCGATGAGGCGGTTTACCAAATGGCGAATGCCCTACTTATTTACGCAGCAATTTTTCAGCTTTCAGACGCTATACAAGTAATATCAGCCAATGCGCTTCGTGGCTACAAAGACACTACCGCCATGTTTATCATTACGTTTGTGTCTTACTGGTTAATTGGTTTGCCCACCGGCGTTATATTAGGCCGTACTAATTGGATAACGGCAGAGCCTATGTCTGCTGGCGGCTTTTGGATTGGATTTATTGTGGGGTTAAGTGCTGCGGCAGTCATGCTAGGTGCAAGACTTTATTATATTCAACGACCAAGCTACCGATTCGCCACGTAATTTAATTGATACCCTGCCTATCGGTTATGCCTCGTTGCTCCGATAGGCGTTCCAATCACTAGGTGCATCAATATCAAATGCAGACTCGGGGTGATTGACACCAATAGCCTGCCCCTTGTCTTTCCAGTCTTCTATTACTTTCTTTGCGCCTTTGTCGCCGCTTAACGCAAGCAAGCTCTCGAATGCTGCTTTGGGGAATATAGCAGGCACTGTCGCTTTTACTTTCACTTGCTCATCAAGACCGCGTTTATGCCACTGACTGTAAATGATGTGATTGGGATTTGATGGGATTTCGTTGAGCAATGCTTGCAGTGTAGCGGTGGTAACACTGGCTAAGTCGGCTAAGTGTACTAACACATGGGTGTACTCATTGCAGGCTGCCTGCATAAGGCTCTTTTCCAGCATAAGAGCCTGCAGACCACAACGAATACTCGACGCAATGCCTTCACGCCACAACGGGTTGTAACACACCTTAGTGCTATTGCTATCTTGAGCTGCGCTTGCCGTAATTATATCGCCAACATCAACAACATCACTGTGCCAACGCCCAGTAACCACATAAGTACCGGCAAGATTAAGCCCGTGTAACTGCTGCAACGCGTATTGGATTAACGGCAACCCATTATGATGCGGGGAGAGTAACTTGTTACCGCCGTAACGCTTACTTTCCCCACCCGCCAACAGTATGCTTGCGACTTTACTCATTTTTTATAACTCTCTGCGTCTAACACACTGACTAATGAGAACGGCTAATGCAAACGGCCTTATAAACAATGCCTAGCGTGAACGGCTGAGCTCTTTAATGGCCTGAGTTAAGCCTTCAAGAGTTAGCCCGTACATTCTATCTTCAACAATTTCTTTTATAATAGAAATAGACGAATAGTAAGGCCAATAATTTTCCGCTTGCGGGTTTAACCAAACCGCTTTATTAAAGTGGTTCAGTATTCGGCCTAGCCATGCACTACCCGGTTCTTCGTTCCAGTGTTCAACGCTTCCACCAGGATAGGTAATTTCATAAGGCCCCATGGTGGCATCGCCAACAAAGATAACTTTATAGTCTTTACCGTACCGGTGAATAATATCGTGAACCGATACCCGCTCTTTTTCACGGCGCAGATTGTCTTTCCATACTTCTTCATACACACAATTATGAAAGTAGAAGTACTCGAGGTATTTAAACTCACTCTGCACTGCAGAGAAAAGTTCTTGCGTGGTTTTAACGTGAGGATCCATAGAGCCGCCCACATCAAAAAACATTAGCACCTTAACCGCGTTATGACGCTCGGGCGACATGTGTATATCTAGCATACCGCCTTTTTTGGCCGTTTCACCAATGGTGGTAGCCACATCAAGTTCTTCACTGGCACCGGTTCTGGCGAACTTACGTAATTTACGCAAGGCCACTTTAATGTTTCGTGTCCCTAGCTCTACATCGGCAGATAAGTTTTTAAACTCGCGCTTATCCCACACTTTTACCGCCGAGTTACGACGATTGCCCTTTTGCCCAATACGAATACCTTCAGGGTTGTCTCCATAAGCGCCAAAGGGAGATGTGCCCCCTGTTCCCACCCATTTATTTCCACCTTGATGGCGCTTTTCTTGCTCTTCAAGGCGTTTTTTAAGGGTATCCATTAAAGCTTCTAAGCCGCCAGACTGGCGTAGCGCTTCACGCTCTTCTGCACTTAAGGTTTTCTCGATTTGTTTACGTAACCACTCTTCGGGGATTTCTTTACCGAATAAATCGATAGATTCTACCCCCTCAAAATAATCGGCAAATGCTCTGTCGAATTTATCGTATTGAGACTCATCTTTCACCATGATGGTTCGAGACAAACTATAGAAGCCTTCTAAATCTGCATAAACAATATGCTTTTCCAAGGCGTGGAGTAAATCAAGTAGCTCTCGCAAGCTTACCTTTACTTGATATTTTCGCAGCGTGAAAAAGAATTGAATAAGCATTAGCGGCGCGCCATAAATACCAATTTTTCGAACAAGTGAATATCTTGCTCGTTTTTAAGTAGTGCACCATATAGCGGTGGAATGGCGGCTTTACCGTCTTTCGACTGCAACGCTTCAGGTGGAATGTCTTCGGCCACCAGCAATTTCAACCAATCGATAAGCTCTGAGGTAGAAGGTTTCTTCTTAAGCCCTGGAACATCACGAATCTCAAAAAAGGCTTTTAATGCTTCATCAAGCAGCTTTTTCTTTAAGTCGGGGAAATGCACATCTACGATTTGCTGCATTTCTTCAGGCGTAGGAAATTTAATGTAGTGGAAAAAACAACGACGTAGGAAGGCATCAGGCAGCTCTTTTTCGTTATTTGACGTGATGATTACTATGGGGCGCTCTGTGGCCACCACACGCTCTTGAGTTTCATATACAAAGAATTCCATCTTATCGAGCTCTAGCAATAAGTCGTTTGGAAACTCAATATCCGCTTTGTCTATTTCATCAATTAATAAAATAGGACGGTTGCCTGCTTCAAATGCCTGCCACAGTTTTCCTTTAACAATGTAATTGCCAATATCGTGAACGCGATCGTCACCCAGCTGTGAATCACGAAGACGAGATACCGCATCGTATTCGTACAAGCCTTGTTGTGCCTTTGTAGTAGATTTGATGTGCCACTGAATTAAATCGGTTCCAAGACTGGCGGCTAACTCTTCAGCCAACATGGTTTTACCGGTGCCCGGCTCACCTTTGATAAGCAGTGGACGCTCTAGCGTAATGGCGGCATTCACGGCAAGTTGCAAATCTTTTGTAGCGATATAATTCGACGTTCCACTAAAAGCCATTATGGTTTTACCTCTTTCGTTCTGATTCGTCATGTAAAATAACAATAACATATAGCGAAAAAGCACTTTGCATTTTCACGTTTGGGACCAATGATATAGGGGTATGACGAAATCCCCAAATTCAGGCTATGAATTATTAACTATTATAAAGGTCGTACCGATCACGACTGCTGGGATTTCCTAACTAGGTAAGGATTAATAATGCAAGTATTTGACGACAACTCTCTGGCTATTGGCCGCACGCCTTTAGTTAAATTAAACCGTGTTACTTCTGGTAACGTTTACGCAAAGGTTGAGTCTCGTAACCCTAGCTTCAGCGTTAAGTGTCGTATTGGCGCCAATATGATTTGGGATGCAGAAAAACGTGGCGTGCTTACCCAAGGTAAGGAAATTGTAGAGCCTACCAGTGGTAACACAGGTATTGCCCTTGCGTTTGTTGCAGCATCACGCGGTTACAAACTAACGCTTACCATGCCTAGCAGCATGAGCTTAGAGCGCAGAAAGCTATTAAAAGCCCTTGGTGCAAGCTTAGTATTAACTGAAGCACCAAAAGGTATGAAAGGCGCAGTTGCCGCCGCACAAGAGATTGTGGCATCTGATCCTGAAAAGTACGTTTTACTTCAGCAGTTCGATAACCCTGCTAACCCTGCTATTCATGAAAATACCACAGGTCCTGAAATTTGGAATGACACCGACGGCAAAGTTGACGCATTCGTAGCAGGCGTAGGTACAGGCGGAACCATTACTGGTGTGAGCCGTTACCTTAAAAACACGCAAGGTAAAGCTATTACCTCTATTGCTGTAGAGCCTACTGACTCACCTGTTATCACCCAAGCAATGAACGGTGAAGAACTCACGCCAGGGCCACACAAGATTCAAGGTATTGGTGCAGGCTTCATTCCAGGTAACTTGGACTTAAGCTTGATTGACGAAGTTGAGCAAGTGACCAACGATGAATGTATGGAAATGGCGCACCGCTTGATGACCGAAGAAGGTATTCTTGCGGGTATTTCTTCTGGTGCAGCAGTGGTAGCAGCAAAACGTTTTGCTGAACGCCCAGAGAACAAAGACAAAATTGTTGTTGTTCTGCTAGCCAGTGGTACTGAGCGTTACCTAAGCAGCCCATTATTTGCGGGCGCATTTGGCGACCAAGAAGAAACACAGTAATCACGCTTACCAACCCGTTAAACGGTGACGAGTGTAAATAACAAAACGAGGCTTCGGTCTCGTTTTTTGTTTTTTGCTTTTTGTTTTTAAAAAGGGGCTCAAACCCTTTTATCTCAACTATCTTTAAATAAAGGCAGTTATTTTCAAGCTTCGTTTAACAGGTAAGTGAATATTATTCGAAAGGTTTAGACGTATTGACTTGCGTCTCATCGGATGAGTATCGATAATGTGGGCGATCATTTTCCTTTGACTTGTTTAGGGTTTTTATTAATGCGCTCTTTTCGTTTACGTTTTTATGCCGTTATGTTTAGCGTGCTTTGTTTAGCGGCATGTGGAGAAAAAGAAGAAGGAATGGGTCGCTACGGTATGCTAGCCGACAGTACGCCAGAATATTCGGCAGTTACGTTTCTAAAAAGTGTGTATGAAGATGATAATCTTGATGTGGCAATTAGCCTGTCGTCCGATCGATTGGCTAGAATTCTGACTAATTACCACAGTAATAGAAATGTACAGCGTCACCTATTAAATTTAAAATACGATACTGTGATTATTACCCCACAAAGTGGCAACAGTGTTGGGCGTTCTGAGTTTTCAGAAAAGGCAACGGTTACCGTATTTTTAAGTGGTATGTACGATGACGATAAAATTGAAGACTTGCGCAGTTTAGATCTTATTAAAGAAGATGGTATGTGGAAAGTTTCTCAAATTCACCCAGACCATTTCATGTAATAAAAAAGGCTGTTCGAATATATAATTCGAACAGCCTTTGGTTATTTAGCCATGGTGCTAAATGAAGCCGCTTAGCGCCCTACCGCAACACCTTCACGTCTTGGATCCGCGCCACCAATAATTTTACCCGATTTAATTTGAATACCATGTAAACCGCTGTTTAAGTCGACAACCTTTACATTATGCCCTAACGCTTTTAACGGCGCTTCAAGCTCAGCAATTGGCGTTCCCTTTTCAAGAGCCGTGTAATCATTTCGGTTAGTAATTTTAGGTAAATTAATGGCCTGCTGTATGTCTAATCCAAAATCTAACACGCCCACTAACGTTTGAGCCACGTAACTTACAATACGTGAGCCACCAGGAGAGCCTACCACCACTTCTAAGTCGCCATCCTTGTCGAATACCATCGTAGGGCTCATTGCGCTTCGTGGGCGCTTGCCTGGCTCAACACGGTTAGGGACAGGGAAACGATTTTGCGTAGGCGAAAACGAAAAGTCGGTCAATTGGTTATTTAGCAAGAAGCCACCCACCATCAAACCCGAACCGAACATAAACTCGATACTTGTGGTCATTGATACCGCATTGCCTTCTTTATCAACAATAGAGAAATGCGAGGTATTAGGCTGTTCCATGTTGCTGCCAAGGCTAATATTGGCATCGCCGTAAGGGTTACCAGCACGTACACGTCGCCACTTCTTATCTGGCGCAATACCTTCAGCGCGGCGATTCAAATACGCAGTGTTAATCATGGCGGCAAACGGAAGGTTGGTAAAATCACTATCCGCTATGTATTTTTCTCTGTCAGCGTAGGCCAGCGCGCTTGATTGAGTGAAAACGTTTGCGAATTCTACCGAGTCAGGCGTGAGGGTAGAAAAATCCTGCCCTTCTAACATTTTTAGAATTTGATACACGTTAATACCACCGGAACTTGGCGGTGCCATGCCACAAATCTGTTTATCACGATACAAGCCACATACCGGCTCACGTCGAATAGGCTCGTAAGCGGCTAAGTCCTCAGTCGTCATTTGACCTGGGTTAATTGACGCAGAATTTACCGTTTTAACAATCTTTTCTGCTAACTCGCCTTTATACAAATAATCAGTGCCGTTTTCGGCAAGACCTTTTAAGGTTTTAGCCAATTGCTTATTTTTACGTATCGCGCCTTCTTTTAACGGAAGCCCCGCAGGAAAGAAGTAGGTAGAACTGGTTGGAAACGTTTTTAAACCTGGGTGGTAATCAAGGGCAATAAGCTTAGCCAGCCGCGGCGACACGCGAAACCCTTCGGTCGCCGTTTTAATCGTATCGTCAAACAATGTGTTCCATGGCAAGGTGCCGAATTCACTTTGTGCAGTTTCCAGCGCTTTAATCGCGCCAGGTACGCCTACTGATTTTCCGCCTACTACGGCATCAAGCCATCGCATAGGCTTATTGCCTTCAATAAACCAATGCGAGTTTACGGCCGCAGGGGCGGTTTCTCTGCCGTCGAAGGTGTGCAGCACTTTGTTTTTATTGTCCCAATACAATATAAACCCGCCACCACCAATGCCTGAGGACTGTGGTTCAACCAGCGATAACATAGATTGCACGGCAACCGCTGCATCAATGGCGCTTCCCCCTTTGGCCAATATGTTTTTGCCTGCCCAGGAGGCGTATGGGTTAGCCGCTACCACCATGTAATCATTCGCAGCAAAGGCTTGTTTATCTACATACCCCGTGGCGGCCTCTGGCTCCCCTACTTCTCTTACTTGCTGTGCATTTGCAGACACCAACAGGCAGCTTGAAACTGCAATGGCTAAAAACGATGAACTAAACCATGAACCACGTTTCAAAATATGACTTCCTCTTTATTTAAATTTCTCCGGATTGATCGGACGTTTTGACAAAAACGCATCAAACGCTTCACGGGCGGCCTCTGAATCCATAGCTTGACCAAACACATCGAATTCGATATCCATATAGTGATGGGTAGATTCCACATCATTCTTTAATAGTGATTTGGTTTGCATCAATGCAAATGAGGGCTTTGCCACCAACTTTTTACATACCGATGTCACTTTCTCGGTTAACTCCTCGGCTGAATAGCTACCGGTAATCAACCCAAACTGACAGGCATCTTCTGTGCCAAATGGTTCGCCTAACATCAGCCACTCGCTGGCTTTTACATGCCCTGCCATTTTCGGAAGAAGATAACTTGAAGCAAATTCAGGAACAAGACCTAAGTTGATGAATGGTAGAACAAATCGGGTGTTTGTCTCAGCATAGATAAAATCGCAGTGTAAAAGCATCGTCGTGCCTATACCCACAGCCATGCCATGAACCTGCGCTACTACCGGCACTTTACAGTTTATTAGCCCACGCATAAATGCCGCAGACTCATTCACGTCATCCCCTTCTTTACGCCCTGCAAAATCACTAATATCGTTGCCTGAAGTAAAACAGTCGCCTTCACCACGGAACAGCACAGTCTTAATGCTATCGTCATTTTCAATACTGAATAATGCGTCAGCCATGCTCTGATACATTTCTCGGGTTAAGGCGTTTTTCTTCTCTGGGCGATTAATGGTGATCGTTAAGATCCCGTTTTTCTTTTCACTTAAAATTAGAGACATTTGTCACCTCATTACGTTTTTATGATTGTTATATAGGCGGAAGCCGACGAAAAAAGCATTTTTACCGATAACGCTTTCCACCCTACTGGCAATTTTATGTATCATACCCAGCACACACGGATTACTAAAATAAATAACAATGATGATGTCACTACCGGTCTCACCTAAGTATAGCGTAGGCCCACTTATTTTAGCGCTTTGCGCTATCGTCGCTTTTTTCTTAGAGCCGCTCTCTGGTGAGTGGTTAGCTTACGATCGTTTCGCCATTCAAGGGTTGGAAACCTGGCGTTTATTATCTGGCAATATTGTGCACACCAATGGGTATCACTTGCTGCTGAATTTATCAGGCCTTACCTTACTGTGGGCGTTACACGGCGAACATTACCGAATAGGTCGTTTTTTAAAAGTATTTGTATGGTGCAGCTTAGGCACAAGTGCTGGCCTTTATCTGTTTTCTGAAGATCTTATTTGGTATGCGGGGTTATCTGGTGCGCTACACGGTATATTCGTATGGGGCGCATTAATGGATATTATGAATAAGATGCGCTCGGGTTGGATTTTACTGGGCGGTGTTGCGCTTAAAGTGATTTATGAACAAATATCAGGCAGTAGTGCTCAGGTTGCTGCACTGATTGACGCCAAAGTTGCCATCGATTCGCACTTATTCGGTGCGCTAAGTGGATTAATCATCTTCACACTTATGTGGCTAACCGCTAAAAAACGGTAGTTAACGAGTGAAATAGCATCGGGTGTGATAATACGACTTCCTTTACTAACTACTGACTACCACCAAAACAAAAACGCCCCTTTATAGGGGCGTTTTTTTATCTTAACAGCCAGCCTTTTCTCACTACAAATTCTCTTCGAATAACTTATAGATTCGGCGGTATTCATCTAACCAAGAGCTTGGTTGAACGAAGCCATGTGGCTCTACAGGGTAAATAGCCGTTTCAAAGTCTTCCTTTTCTAGTTCAATTAACCGCTGAACTAGTCGAACCGTGTCATGGAAAAACACATTGTCATCTACCATGGGTGCATTAATTAAAAGTGGTTTCTCTAGCCCTTCTGCAAAATAAATAGGTGAACTGCGCTCATAGGCAATAGGATCGACATCTGGGGTGTTTAGGATGTTTGACGTATATCCAATGTTATAGTGCGCCCAATCAGTAACTGGGCGAAGCGCTGCACCAGCTGCAAAAAGATCCGGTGCGTTGAACATAGACATAAAGGTTAAGAACCCACCATAAGAGCCCCCATACGTGCCTATTCGATTGCGATCGACATTGGCATTTTCTACCAACCAATTTACACCGTCTCGTAAATCTTGTACTTCAGGCGTCCCCATGTTGCGGTAGATAGCCGTGCGCCAGTCGCGCCCGTAACCTGCCGAGGCACGGTAGTCCATATCAAGTACCACATACCCCTGTTGCACTAGCATGCTATTGAACATGTATTCTCTGAAATACAACGACCACCCTAGGTGGGCATTCTGCAAATAACCGGCACCGTGATTAAAGATTACTGCCTTAAGCGGTTTATCTGCTTGATAGTCTTTAGGTAAGTATACGCGGGCATAAATAGGCGCATCGGTGTGACTAGATGGAATGGCCACCACGTTGGGCACTGCCCACGGCATAGCGGTGAACGCGTCGCTTACCGTATCGGTAATTTTTATAGCCGCTTCTTTGCTATTTACCGCTTTAACATAAAGCTCAGGAGGGCGAGACACTTTGCCATGACTTAACACTAATGTGGCGTTATCTGGACTGAGTTCATACTCTGTTAAACCGTTGAGGTCGGTTAGCGCTTCTATTTCACCGCCGGTAGCCTTCACGCGGTATACTTCAACGATACCAGGATGTTTACTGTTCGCGGTAAAGTACATCCACATGTCATCGCTAGACAACGTTGGGTTGTCGGTAATGAACGTACCTTGAGTTAAGGCTTTAGGCGCTTGCCCTGGTTCTTGCGTATAAAGATGTGCATACCCTGAATGTTCAGACTGATAATACAAGGTTTCGCTGTTATTAAACCAACCGAAGCTGTTAAAACGATAATTTACCCACGCATCATCATGTAGGCGATGTTGGTTAACTAAACGCTGATTGTCTAAGTCTACCGTAGCAATCCAGCGATCTTTGTTGTCCCAAGCCTCTACCATTACCGCAACTTGCTCACCGTCTTTATGCCAACTTATAGACGGTTTTTGCCAGTTCCAGCTAGACAGCAAAGTAATAGGTCTTGGTAAGCGATTAACATCATAACTTTCACCCTTAGCTTTTGCATTTTCAGCCTTTACATCGGCTAATACATCATCGTTATAGCCCGGTAAGCTAAAATAATTTAATAGAGACTTTTCGCCACTTGCTAAGTCTAAAAGCCAAAGCTGATGATTAATCGGTTCAGCGTCAGCTACTTTTCTACGTACAGGCTTGCTCGCTATGCGGCTATCTTCCTGAATGTAGTGCGGCATAATGTCACTATCATCTCGGGAAGGTGTATCTGGCGTGGTCGCCACAATCGCAAAATTCCCTTTCGGAGATACACTCACGCCCACTAGCTTATGGGTTTTATCAAAATAAAATGCATCAGGGGCAATACTGGTGTTATTTGCCGCAAGCGTATCTTGCGCATTTGCTTTCGCTTCACGATCTTTACGCTTTTTAGCAATATACTGAATTAATGATTGTTGCTGCTCGGCAATATAATCTTTTGGCGCGGCGACTGGTTCTGGTTCATCGCTGAATGCCCAACTTACCAATTCTTCTCTGCTGCCGTTCGTTAGGTCTATGGCAATGGCGCTGTTGCCACTTAATGCCATTAAACGCCCATCAGTCATAAAAGATAGCGATGAGAGAAAGCTACCACCACGGGTAAGTTGCACAACGTCATCATTAGCAAATTGCACATATACGCTGTCTTTAAACCGATAAGCAATGACACCGTCTTCACGCTCTACCCGCTCATCGTATTTATATTGGTGTAATTGAGATAATGGAGCTTTTACACTTTTATCTGCCGCATTAAGACTCGCTATATAAACATCTTTTAGCTTGCTGTTAGGTTGTTCTCTTTCGTAAACAATGTGGCTACCATCAATTGACCACCCCATATTGGTCGGCGCTCGGCCCAACCATTGTGGGTCTGCCATAATTTGTTTTAAGGTAATCTCACCGTTTTCTGAATACTGTACAGGGCCCTGCTCAATGTCGGGAGTGTAGGAAGCAATTGGCTCATTACGGATACTTTTAGGTGCCCTAGATGAAAGGGTGTCACTTTGGGCGGAGCTACTTTTAGCGTTTAATTCAGTAGTTGAATCTGTATTGGCGCATCCGCTAAGCAGAAGCGTAATACTAGAAGCTAAAACAAGGGAAGACAATTTCTGCATAATAACGACTTTATTTTTTAGTTATGCCCACATTATACCCAGAGAATCGAGCGATTGACTATTAGGCTGTAAACCCTAAGTGGAAATTACTCAATTCGACAAATCCCTGATATAAAAATCTCTGAATAAAAAGCCGCGCATAAAAAAGCCCCGCATAATATGCGGGGCAATCAAGCACACTCAACTTGGAACACACTTTAGCTCAAACGCACTCATTGCGTTTTGCTAACTGCATAGATTTAGTCAGCGACTTTTTGGGTTAGTTCAATTATTTTACCCTTCGCATTAGCGATACTTTCATTAGCACTGTCTTCACCCATACTAAGTCCTTCTGCATAAACAAATTTCACGTCAGTAATACCGATGAAATTTAAAAAGTGAGTTAAGTATGGTGTTTGTGTATCGTAATCACCGCCTTCGTAAACGCCGCCTCGACTAGCAAATACCTTCGCTTGCTTGCCTTCAAGCAAACCTACCGGCCCAGTTTCAGTATATTTAAAGGTAATACCCGCCCGTGCAATACGGTCGAAATAGGCTTTAAGTGAAGAAGGAATACCGAAGTTGTACATAGGAACTGCTAGCACAATTTCATCTGCCGCTTGAAGTTGTGCAACGAGGTCATCGGAAACCGCAGCTAAACGCTTTTGTGAAGAAGTACGCTCGCTAGCGTCTGTCATCCACGCTTGCATTTCTTCACCGGTTAGATGTGCCAACGCTAGTTCTGCTACATCAACTTTTGTAACCGATGTTTCGCTGCCCTCACGTGACTGAAGATAATAGTCAGCGAGCTCGGTTGATTTACTGTTTTCGCCATTAAGGCTTGAATACACAACAAGAATAGACGTCATTACATTTCTCCTATTAATTTAGTGTGTAAATAATAAAAGACTGTAAATCGAATATATATTAGGAAAATACCCACCTATCGTTCGAATTTAATTGATGAATGACCCGTGTTATAGAATTCATTAGCGTAATATGACTAACAGGAATACGGAACGGTAAATTAGACATTGCATGGTTGGAGGGATTTAAATGGAAAGAAAGGGCAAGAAGCTGATCCTCTCACTGCTAACCCAGAATCAATCGAGTTTGCCACAACACAACTAAGAGAATTAATGCGATGAAAAGGATCTAGCTACTTCTTGCAGAATTGATAATAACACCACTTTTTGTTCGTTACTGCTCCGATGACGAACAAAAAGTGAAATTGACGTTAAATCAATGAAACAGAGAATTTATTCTGCTGCATATTTGCGGTCGAAGGCATTCGTAAAATCATTAATAAGATCGTCGGTATCTTCAATACCTACCGATATTCTTATCATGGTATCTGAAACACCCATAGCTTCCCGCTCTTCTGCTGTATTTTCAAAGTAAATCGTTGGAGCAACAGGCAACGCCAGCGTACGGTTATCACCTAAGTGCGTAGCGCAAATTACCAACTCTAGGGCATTTAAGAATTGAACTGGGTCAATATCATCAACAAGGGTAAAGCTAAGAATAGCGCCATAGCCTCTTTTTAACTGCTCTCGCGCCATAAAGTGCTGCGGGTGGCTAGCCAGCCCAGGATAAAATACGTGTTTTACTTTGGGGTGGTTATCTAAAAACATAGCGAGCTTTTGTGAATTCTCACATGCTCGAGCTAAGCGCAAGCTTAACGTTTCCATACCTAGCGCAATGGCGGTTGCAGACTGAGGGGCCAGTGTGGCGCCTAAATCGCGTAACCCTTTTTTCTTAATTTGTGTTAAACCCCATTGGGCTTCATCGGCAACTTGGTAAGCACTTTTAATGTTTCCAAAGCCTTTCCAATTGAACAGGCCGGTATCAATAACAGCACCGCCCAACACATTACCATGACCAGAAATGTATTTGGTCAGTGAGCAAAATATTAACGAGGCTTTTAGTTCTTTGGCGTAAAAAAGCGGTGGCGGTGTCATGGTGTTATCAACCATAAACAAAATATTACGCTCTTCGCAGTACTGACCGATAGCACGTAGGTCGGCAACTTGGGTTACCGGGTTGGCTACCGTTTCAGTATAGACCCCTTTCGTGTTAGGTAAATAAGCTTCTTTAACGTTTTGGATATCCGTTACATCAGCAAAGGTAATCTGAACACCATAATCGGCAAGCGTATCGAAGAAGCTTCGCGTATTCCCAAACAGATATTGGCTAACGATAAGGTGATCGCCAGCTTTTAAAAGCGAAAACAAGGTACTGCTAATGGCAGACATCCCTGTTGAGAAGCATAAAGCCCCTAAGCCGCCCTCAAGGTCGTTAAGCATATTTTGCAATGCGGCAACCGACGGAGATGATGAGCGCGAATATACGTGGGCTGCACGTTTGCCCTGAAAAGCATCAATGATACCTTGGGCATCAGAAAATTCGAAAAGTACAGAATTAGAAGTGCTGGTATGCACGCCGCCATGCTCTGGGGTATTGAGCAAACGATCTGCGTGAACCTGCCGGGTTGTAAATCCCTGTTTTGACACGGGTGAACGCTCCGTTACGTTAGCTGGTTATACAGTTTTTTGGATAATGGGCGCAAACGTTAGCATAAAACGCATAAATAGTTTGCATTTGTTCTTCAATATCGTCGATTTGGTCAATAATTGGGCCAAGTACAACGGTTTTCTTGGCGTAATCAAGCCCTAGCAGCTGAATGGGAATATTGGCCTCTTTAGCAATGTACATAAAACCGGTTTTCCAAGGAAATACGCCTTTTCGTGTCCCTTCTGGTGCCAAGGCCAATACTACTTCTTCGCTGTCTTGTATCTGACGTACGATATTATTCACCACCCCATGTGCTTTACTTCGCTCTATGGGTATGCCGCCAAGTTTCCTCACAATATAGCCTAAAGGGGGTGTAAAAATGGTGTGTTTGCCAAAAAAGTTAACCTTAATTCTTAACGCAAACACCACCAGTATGCCTATAAAGAAATCCCAGTTCGACGTATGTGGAGCAACAGCCAATATCACTTTTTTATCGTTGATGAGCTCGCCTTCCACTCGCCACCCCCGTTTAGTTAAAATAAAACTGCCGCAAGCACTTAGCCAGTGTGGCCATTTGCGTGGTAACTTATTGCCCACTAACTGATGATGAATCGTTTTTTTCATTCTTGTTATTCTCTTACTACGTTTTAGCGGGTAAGCATAAAAAAGTTAGCGGCAATCCACCACCTTTACATGATATTGAATGCGGTTACCGTGTTCATTATTCACAACAGTCAGCGAGTAAAGTTGTATATGTGCATATTGTTTATTGCAGTAGACCAAAGTCAGGAATTCCCTTTGGTTATTGCGGCAAATAGAGATGAATTTCACGCTAGACCCACTGCTGTGTCTGGGTTTTGGAATAATCACCCACATGTGCTTGCAGGCCATGATTTACAGGCTCACGGCACTTGGATGGGAGTTACGCGTAACGGAAAAGTGGCCGCCTTAACCAATATTAGAGCTCCTGAGACGATAAAAACCGATGCTATTTCTCGCGGCGGCTTAGTGGCAGATTGGCTTATTGATGAAGCAATGAAACAGCCCACCTACCTTAACGTATTACGTGCAAACCGGCACAAGTATAATGGCTATAATTTGGTTTATGGTGATGTAAAATCACTCGCGGTGTACAACAACTTCGAAGACACCCACGCTACGTTAACCCAAGGTGTTTACGGTTTATCCAACGCTAACTTAACGACACCTTGGCCGAAAGTCACCAAAGGAATAGCGTCGTTAACCGATTACGTGAGCCAAAATAATCAGCTTGATACTGAGGCACTTTTCGCCATTTTAAAAGACGAAGACAAAGCATCTGATCATACGCTGCCTAACACAGGCATTGGGTATGAATGGGAAAAACGTCTGTCGTCTATTTTTATCCAATCACCAGAATATGGTACTCGTACTTCTACTCTGCTTCTTGTAAATAGCCACCAACAAATACATTGGTATGAACGTACTTTTAATACGCGCGGTGACGTAGTGGGCAACCAACATTTTATTATCGGTTAAGTCGTGTTCTGCCTAGCACTACACACATAGGCGCAAGTGACATGCATCTGATGAGTATTAACTGACACGTAATTTTGTGATGTGTATTTCGTTTTACACCACAAATACCAATTTAATGACATATTTTCTACTATAAAGGGTCGTTTTTTCTACCATCGGTGGCATAATGCGTGCCTGCTATTTTTTGCATTGCAACGAGGAAATATCGTGTTTGAAGTATTACCCCATCTCGCCCCAGACCCAATACTTGGTTTGTCAGCTGCTTATCGTGAAGATTTAAATTCTCATAAAATCGACTTAGGTGTCGGTGTTTATAAAGATGAGCAAGGTAATACCCCTATTCTTACTAGCGTAGCGAAAGCGCAACAACTGTTGTTAGAACGTGAAACCAGCAAAACCTATATTACGCCACAAGGTAATCAGGGTTACATCGACAACATGCTTACTTTGCTTTTAGGCAAGAGCAGCCCTGTATTACTTGCTGACCGTGTTGCCGTGGTTCAAGCGCCAGGTGGTTGTGGTGCACTTCGCATTCTTTCAGAATTACTGGTTCGTTGTAACGAGAACGCTAAAGTATGGGTAAGCGACCCAACATGGGCTAATCATATCCCGTTAATTGGTTCTGCTGGTCTTAAAATTGAAACCTACCCGTACTTCGATAAAGCGTCTGCTAGCATTCGCTTCGATGCCATGATGGATACCCTTCGCGGTGCAGCGAAAGGCGATATCGTGTTACTTCACGGTTGCTGCCACAACCCAACGGGTGCAGATTTAACGAATGCACAGTGGGACGAAGTACTAGCGGTTGCTAAAGAGCGTGAGTTCCTACCTTTCATTGATGTGGCTTACTTAGGTTTCGGTGAAGGCTTAGATGAAGATGCGTATGGCCTTCGTCTTTTGGTTGAAAACCTACCAGAAGTGATTGTTGCGGCATCTTGCTCTAAAAACTTCGGTTTATACCGTGAGCGTGTTGGTCTTGCTGCCATCATTACTGCTGATACCAGCACACGCAAAATTGCTCAAGGCCAAATTCAATCTATTGCTCGTGGTATTTACTCTATGCCACCTAGCTACGGCGGTGCGTTGGTTGATATTATCTTGTCTGACGAAGCGCTTAATCAAGAATGGGTTAATGAAGTAGATGAAATGCGTAACCGTATGAAAACGCTACGTGCCATGCTGGTTAAGAACTTGCACGACAATGGTTCGCCAAAAGACTTCAGCTTTGTTAACGATCAAAAAGGCATGTTCTCGTTCTTGTGTATTACACCTGAGCAAGTGCGTGAAGTTCGTGAAAAACACAGTGTTTACTTTGTTGACTCTAGCCGCGTAAACATTGCGGGTATTAATAACGAAAACGTTGAAGCGTTAGCGAAAGCCTTAGTATCTGTGCTCTAGTTTTAAGAGCTTTGATATTTAAGTGCGCTAAGCTTTAAATAAGCTAAGTTTTAAAAGATAGGCTTTTCGGTTAAATAATAAAAATTAAAAAGGGCTACGTGATGAAAACGTAGCCCTTTTTTTGTTTGAGCGAGTCACTCAAATTATCTCAGTTGAGATAAAGATCAAACCCCTCGCGTTAGCGTGTGCCCGCGGTAATCATTCTATCTAACGCATTGGCGAAATTCTGTTTATCTCGCTGAGAAAACGCTTTAGGGCCACCCGTGTGTTCACCGCTTGAACGCATGGTATCCATAAAGTCTCGCATAGTAAGCGCGGCACGGATGGATGATTTGTCGTATTCATCGCCCCGGTTGTTCATGGCTTTGGCGTTCTTGGCCAGAATATCGGCAGCCAAAGGAATGTCTCCGGTAATCACTAAATCACCGGCTTCTATCTTTTCAACAATATAATCATCTGCGGCATCAAAGCCAGAAGGCACGATAGTTAACGTAATATGTTTATCTGGTGGAACAGACATAGAATGATTAGCAACTAAAGACAAAGGCAGACCGGTACGTCGGGCTGCCTTAAAAAGTATGTCTTTAATCACACTGGGACACGCATCTGCGTCAACCCATATATGCATGGTAAAATCTCGTTAGCGTTTTTTACGCTAGCATACCACCATCAACCACCACTGTCGTGCCTGTGGTGTAGCTAGATGCGTCAGACACTAAGTACAATACCGTACCTGCCATTTCATCCGGATCGGCAACACGGCCTAGTGGGATCACTTTAAGCGCGTGCTTCAAAATTTGATCATTTGAAGTTAGTGCTGAGGCAAACTTAGTATCAGTTAAGCCAGGTAATAACGCATTAACGCGAATATTTAAGCTTCCACATTCTTTTGCGAATGATTTCGTCATGCTAATAACGGCTGCTTTCGTAATAGAGTAAATACCCTGCATGTCACCAGGTGTTACACCGTTCACTGAAGCCGTGTTAAGAATGACGCCACCGCCCTGCTCTTTCATCATTTTGCCCGCTTCAATCGACATAAAGAAGTAGCCACGAATGTTCACGTCTACTGTTTTGTCGTAAGCGCCTAAATCTGTATCTAGGATATGACCAAAGTACGGGTTAGCTGCCGCATTGTTCACGAGTATATCTAGCTTACCGAATTCGCTTTTAATTTCGGCAAAAGCAGCGGTAATTTGCTCCATATCGCCAACATGACATGCAAGCGCTGTTGCTTTACCACCTGCATCACGAATTGAAGAGGCTACTGCTTCACAGCCATCAATTTTACGGCTAGACACAATAACATGTGCGCCATATTGCGCTAACAAACGTGCGATTGATTCACCAATACCTCGGCTAGCACCTGTTACTAAAGCAACCTTGCCAGTTAAATCGAATAAATTTTTCATAATAGTTTTCCCTTTTTTAAAATCTGTCGCGCTTTCATCAAACGCAATAACTTTTATCAAACTCAAGAAATTGGGTGATTAGGCCAACATGCCGCCATCAAGTACAACCGATTGTCCTGTCATGAATGAAGACTCGTCACTACACAACCATGCTATCGCATTCGCTATTTCTTCAGGTTTGCCTAAACGCTTCATGGGGTTTGCTCCCACCATGGCTTTTTGTCCACGTTCGTCTAATTTAGACAACACGCCCTGTACCATTGGCGTGTCAACAAAGCTTGGGCACACCGCATTAATGCGAATATTCGCACGGGCATATTCCACCGCTGCCGATTTAGTTAAGCCAATAACTCCGTGTTTAGATGCACTGTAGGCACTGATCATAGGCGCGGAGCGTAAGCCCGCTACCGACGCAATGTTAATAATATGACCACCACCATTTACGGTCATATGTTTAAGCGCATTTTTCATGCAATACCACACGCCCGCTAGATTCACCTGAATGTTCTTCATGAACATAGCATCGTCTACTTCAGTAAGGGGCGCTGGGAAATGGTCTATACCCGCATTATTGATGATTACGTCTAGCTTGGCTTGCTGTGAAAACGCCACTTCAAACATGGCATTCACTTGTGCAGGCTCAGTAACATCTACTTTTACCGCATAGGCATTACCGCCCGCTTCTTTGAGCTGATGCACTAAGGCTTCTGCTGCATCCATATTCAAATCGGCAACACCGACCAATGCCCCGCGCTCACATAAGGTTTTGGCCGAGGCTGCGCCAATACCTGAGCCGCCCCCTGTGATAAGGATATGTTTCCCTTCTACGTTTGATGCCACCATTTTATTGCCCCGCCTTAATATTTTTTGCAATGTGCCATTGTTGGTATGTCATTGTTATGCCCTTGAAGCCGTTATTAGAAATAACTGGCTTTCACATTTTCACAGGTTGGTTCTTGTGACGTAATGACTTCTATATCACGTTTCACTAGCGGTAATTCCCAATTGAGGAAGTATTCAGCAGCTGCCACTTTTCCTTCGTAGAAATCGCCGTCTTGACCACTTGCGCCATTAGCCAATGCTTGCTCGGCAACATTCGCTTGGCGTAACCAAATCCAACTCACTACGCAGGCAGAAAAGATATTCAAAAAGCAGCTTGCGTTAGTCAGTAACACGGCTTGTTTATCTGAACGTAAGTCACCCGCCGCTTGTTGAATGAGCCCGCCAAGTTGGTCAAGGTAAGGTTTAAGTTTTGCCGCTAGCGCTTGAGCTCGTGGTGTTGTAGCCGCTTTCATGTCGCCAGAAACACGAGCCATTAATACTTGGAGCCCTTTGCCTTCGCTTTGCCATAATTTACGACCTAGTAAATCCAAGGCTTGAATACCATTTGTTCCTTCGTGAATAGGGTTCAAACGGTTATCCCGCCAGCACTGTTCTACGGGGTATTCTCGGGTATAACCAGCGCCGCCAAGAATTTGAATGGCTAAGTCGTTAGCTTTAGGGCCAAATTCAGAAGGCCACGCTTTAAATACTGGGGTAAGTAGCTCGAGTAGCTGGGAAATTTCGGTGCGTTTTGCGGTGTCTTCTTCCGTCTCCAACGCATCAATTAAGGTGCTGCCATATAAACACAGTGCCATGCCACCTTCACAATAGGACTTTTGCGCTAACAACATGCGACGCACATCACCATGGTTAATAATTGGTGTTGCCTCATCTTCTGGAGCTAGTTTCGGCGCAGCACGCCCTTGGGTACGATCTTTTGCATACTCAAGTGAATAGCGATAGCCACGATAACCAATCATGGCAGCGCCGTAACCTACACCAATGCGCGCTTCATTCATCATCATGAACATGTAACGCAAGCCTTGGTGTGGTTCACCCACGAGATAACCATGACAGTCACCGTTCTCACCAAACGTAAGTGCAGTAGAGGTCGTACCACGATAACCCATTTTATGAATAAGCCCAGCCAGAGTGACGTCGTTACGGGGGCCAGGGTTACCGTTTTCATCTAGACGGTATTTAGGAACAACAAATAATGAAATACCTTTTACGCCCGCAGGGCCGCCAGGAATTTTCGCTAATACCAAATGAACAATGTTGTCTGATAATTCGTGTTCGCCTGCAGAGATATAAAGCTTACTGCCCTTCACGCGATACGTGCCATCTTCGTGAAGCGTTGCCGATGTGCGAATATCTGCCAAGCCAGAGCCCGCATGAGGCTCAGTTAATGCCATAGTGCCGGTAAAGTCACCTGTTAGCATTTTAGGTAAAAAAGCTTGCTTGGTTTCTTCATTGGCAAAATGTTTCACCACATTTGCCGCCGCAGCAGTAAGAAAAGGATACGCTGTAGTGGAAGGATTTGCCGCTAAGAAGTAACCCGCACACGCATTCATAATGGTAACGGGTAATTGCATTCCGCCATCTTCATAATCGAAGTGACCTGCAATAAAGCCTGACTCCCTATAAGTATCAAAGGCTTTTTTAACCTCATCTATCATGGTGACTTTTTTGCCATCAAAAGTAGGCTCATCTTTATCAGCGATAGCGTTGTGAGGAAGAAACAGCTCTTCAGCCATTTTTTCTGCCATATCAATAACGGCATTAAACGTTTCAACGTTATGTTCTTCAAAACGGGGTTTTTCACACAAAGACTGTGTATTTAATACTTCATAGAGTTGGAATTGCATTTCCCGACGGGGAATAAGTTGGTCAGCCATAATAAAGTCCTTGAGCAAATTGTTAATGCATTGTGTCATATTCGTTATCATGCCATTATTGTCATTTATGACACAATCATGGCCATTTACGCCAACAATCACCGTTAGTTATCGTATTTAATAAACTGTATTATTTTTATGAATAAACCACCGTTCGTCGTGACCGTATTAGGATTTGATCAAGCTTTGGCTTCTGCCATCACTGGCGCACTCGATGTCTTCGCATTTGCAGGCATCAGTTGGCAGCGCATTCATAACCAACCCACCACCCCTAAATTTAAAGTTCAGCTGGCGAGTTTTCACGGCAAACCTTTTCACTGTACTAACCAGTTACTGCTAACCCCTAACATTGCTATTGAAGATGTGACAGACACTCATATTTTGCTGATCCCCACGATTGGCGGCGATATCGATACGGTTTTACAAGAAAACGCGAATCAACTTGTACATATTAAACGGCTGCAAAAACAAGGGGCGGATATTGCAGGTAACTGCACCGGGACTTTTTTGTTAGCAGAGTCAGGGTTACTTGATAATAAAGTTGCCACTACCCATTGGGGCTATGCTGATAAATTTCGCTCTCATTATCCCAATGTTAATTTGCAGTCTGAAAAGATGGTAACTGAACAAGATGCTATTTTTTGTGCAGGTGGCGGTATGGCGTGGATAGATTTGGCTATTTTGCTTATAGAACGTTATTGCGGTCATCAAGTGGCCAGTGATACTGCCAAGTCTCATGTACTCGATTTTTCCAGGCCGAATCAAACCGTGTATGCAAGCAGTCGCCAGCATAAATTTCACCAAGATAAAGATGTGTTAGCAGTGCAAAATTACTTGGAAGAACATTTTACAAAACGGCTCACGCTGAAACATGTTGCCCACGAACATAATATGACTGAGCGCACATTAATAAGGCGTTTCAAGCAAGCCTGTGCAATAACGCCTATTCAATATTTACAAGGTTTACGGTTAGAACAAGCACGAAAAATTTTAGAAACATCTATGTCTCCTCTTGAATCCATTGTGAATAGTGTGGGTTACGAGGACCTCAGTTCTTTCACTCGGCTTTTCAAAAAATATACCGGTTTATCGCCCTCACAATATCGCGCCAAGTTCATAAGAAAATAAATATTTACAACAATGATAAGTTTTTATTACCTAGTTTGTGTAAAATGCTACGCCGCGTACAGACCGCTTTTTCTGTACCGAAAAACACTACAAAAGTATAATTCAAAACTCTTGGTGGACACATGAGAACACATAAACTAGCCTCTTTGGCGCTTGCAGTTAGTGCAGCGTTCAGTACTTCAATCCTTGCTCAAGAAGCAGAAACAATACAAAAAAAAGAAACGGCTCTTGAACAAATTACCGTAACAGCGCAAAAACGTACCCAGTCAATTCAGGAAGTACCTATTTCTGTCGCGACGCTTAGTGGTGAAAAATTTGAAAGCTTGTTTTCAGGTGGTGAAGATATTCTTGCATTGGCCGTTCGCGTGCCTGGCCTTTACGCTGAGTCGTCAAACGGTCGCGTAGCGCCACGTTTCTATATTCGTGGCCTAGGTAACACCGACTTCGATTTAGCCGCCTCTCAACCAGTTTCTATTATCATGGACGAAGTGGTAATGGAAAATGTGGTACTAAAAAGCTTCCCACTTTTTGATGTGCAACAAGTTGAAGTATTACGTGGCCCACAAGGCACCTTATTTGGCCGTAACACTACAGCAGGTATCATTAAGTTCGATACAGTAAAACCTACACAAGATTTAGAAGGTTACGCTAAAGCCGGTTTTGGTTCTTATGGCACAATGAATTTTGAAGGTGCTATTAGTGGCGGTTTAACTGATGAGCTATCAGCACGCTTGTCTGTACTTTCACAAGAGCGTGATGATTACATCGACAATGCTTTTACCGGTGAAAACGATGCGATTGGCGGCTTTGACGAAAAAGCTTATCGCTTACAGCTTCTTTGGGAACCCTCTGACGATTTCTCAGCTTTATTAAATGTTCACGGCAGAGAATTAGATGGCACAGCGTCAATTTTCCGCGCTAACATTTTTGATGTTGGCAGCAATAACCTAAACGCAAATTACGACCGCGATACCATTTATTATGATGGTGACATCGACGGCAACGGTGCTGACAATAACCCTCAAGAATATGACGGTTTCGGCGCATCACTAAAGCTTGAATACGATATGGATGATGTGACCTTCACATCAATCTCAGCCATGGAAACCGCTGAAGGTTCAAGCCTTGGTGACATTGATGGCGGTTTCAACAATGCTGATGGCACATCTGGCCCTGGCGTTATTCCATTCTCTGCTGTTACTCAAGATAATCTAGACGACCTTGAGCAATATACGCAGGAATTCCGCTTATCAAGCAACACCACTGATGCAATGAACTGGCAACTAGGCGCCTTCTATTACGACGCGTCTTTCAACGTGACCAGTATTGACGGTTTCTTTGGTGCAACCACTGTTTTCCATGAAAACAGAACATGGGCGGTATTTGGTCAAACGTCTTACCAAGTGAATGAGAAACTAAATATTACTGGTGGCCTTCGTTATACTCATGACGAGAAATCATTGATTGTTGGCGATCAAAACGTAGATGGCTTTGCCGTCGTTATTGGCGCTGCAAGCGTACAAGATTACGAGCCAATTAACGTTGATGATGGGCAAACCAGTTTCGAACTTAGCGCTAATTACCGTATAACAGACGATATGTCTGCTTACGCTCGCTACTCAAATGGTTTCCGTGCTCAAACTATTCAAGGTCGTGATGTTGCATTTGAAAGCTCACCATCTGTGGCTGACGCTGAAACGATTAACTCTTATGAAGTTGGTTTTAAATCTGATTTGCTAGATGGAACACTTCGTCTTAACGGTGCAGCGTTCTACTACACGGTTGACGATATGCAATTGTCAGCCATTGGTGGTGGTAACAACTTTACTGCACTCGTTAATGCAGATGAAGGCGAAGCCTACGGTTTTGAAATTGATTCTCAGTGGTTAGCGACTGATGAACTAACCTTTACTGCTGGCTACAGCTACAACCACACAGAAATTAAAGATGACACATTAACGATTGGCGGTTGTGGTTCTTGTACTGTTACCGACCCAGTAGCAGATGATGGCAACTACATTGTGAACGGTAACCCGTTCCCACAAGCACCAGAGTCAATCTTTAACTTTACCGCACGCTACACTGTACCTATGGGCGACAACGGTGAATTCTTCGTATTTACCGATTGGGCGTTCCAAGGTGAAACTAACATCTTCTTATATGAGTCTGTGGAATTTACAACTGACGACAACTTTGAAGGTGGTTTGCGTATAGGTTACGAAAACTTCGAGCATAACTACACAGTGGCATTGTTCGGCCGTAACATTACCGATGAAGATAACGTTAAAGGGGCTATCGACTTTAACAACCTTACCGGTATTATGAACGAACCACGTATCCTTGGTGTTGAAGTGAAGTACTCTTTCTACTAATCACTATTTTGATTTAGGTTGAAAGTGCAGATCTGATCTGCACTTTTATTCTTGGCTTTATCAAGTACTGCATTTAAGAGTGATAAACATAAAAAAGCGAAGGTGTCGTTTTAACGACCCTTCGCTTTTTTGTTTTCTATATTCCCTTAGCAGTTTACTCGTTCGTATTTGGTGTTGGGCATTCTTTTTAATATTTGCCATTTTCCCTAGGCCTACATACGTTTGCCTGATACTTACAACTACATTAGTGGCTAAGCCGCAAACTGCCCGGTTCGTGTCCACGCTCTGTCTTGCTGTAGCATTCCTTTCTGCAGCTTTGGTTCCTGTGGTATTCCTTGGGATGCATTTTCACGCAGATCCTTTTCTTCCAAGAGAATACGCTGCAACTTGCGGCAAACATTCACCATCCGAGACATCTTGGTAAAATAAACCTGCTCTATTAACTCCCCTTTTTCATTAAACATAAAAGTGGCTAACTTGCAGTTTTTATAGGGCAAATAAAAATGGTGGACTGTAAATCGACGAGACACAGGCGCGCCCATCACTTTTTGATACATACAAAAAGGCAACGAGTCAGCCCGCTTATCTCCACCAAATAAATGTGTTAAGCGCTGGAACTGATCTTGCCCTGGTGAAGATAATATTCCGAACTTTTCAATAAGTTGATCAACTGCTTTAACACCTGTTGTCATCGCGTTCACCTATATACTGTTTATTTATACAGTATATAGGCAATCGTACAAAATGCAAACAAAAACACCGCATTGGAGAACCAATGCGGTGTTTTTATAATCCGTCTAGCGAACTAGACGGGAGTTTTTCTATTTGTTAGCGCGTATTACTGCTGCTCGATAGATGCCGAACTAACAGACTCAGTATGCTTTCTACCTTTAAATACATTTTTAATGTCATTTAATATGAGGTACAAGGCAGGTACTAGTAGTAAGGTAATAATCGTGGCAAACAAAATACCAAAGGCCAATGAAATTGCCATAGGAATAACAATTTGGGCCTGTAGGCTTCGCTCAAATACGATTGGCATTAACCCCATAAAGGTCGTTAACGAGGTTAATATAATCGCGCGGAAACGCTGCGTACCAGCACTAATGGCTGCGCGCATCAGTGAATGGCCTTCTTGGCGTGCTCGATTAACAAAGTCCACCATAATCAAGCTGTCGTTAACCACTACACCGGATAACGCAATAATGCCACAAATCGACAGTACACTTACCGCCATGCCTAATACCAAGTGCCCAATAATCGCGCCTACCACACCAAATGGTATGACTGACATGATGATAAACGGTTGGCTGTAAGATTTAAGCGGAATAGCCAGTAGCGCGTAAATCGCAAATAAGGCAAATAATAAGCCCTGCGCCAAACTCATCATTGCATCAGCTTGTTCTTTTGCATTGCCTTGTAACTGGAAATCCACTTTAGGATAGCGAGCTAACAAATCAGGCATAACAGATTCGATAACCTCACCTGTTATTTCAGACGGATCCATCAAGGCCTTGTCTACTACGGCGGTTACCGTAACAGAGCGGCTGCCATCTACACGAATGATTGAATCGAAGCCTTCGCCTACGGTAAAGCTAGCCACTTGCAGGAAAGGTATCTCTTGGCCGTTAGGCGCACGAATACGCATATTTTCTAAGTGTTCAATAGAACTACGTTCTGCTCTTGGATAACGTACCATGACTTTTATTTCTTCATCGTCACGTTGAATACGCTGAACTTCCGCGCCGTAAAAGCCAAAGCGTACTTGCTGCCCTAGTTGTTGTAGCGTAATACCTAATGCGTCGGCTTGAGGTTTCAATGCTAATTGAATCTCTTCACTACCACCTGAGAACGTATCATTAATATCGGTTACACCGTCGTAGCCTGACAAGATACTTTTTAATTCATCACTTACGGCTCTTAAAGACGCAATATCACCAGAGCTAAATTCGAAGCTAAGATCAGCACCACCACCAGGGCCACCCGGAGCGCCAATACTGAATGTCTTAACACCTGGTATTTCAGACATTTCATCGCGCCACAGCTGATGAATTTCATAATCGGCCATGGTACGTGTTTCACCTTTGGTCAGTTCGGCAAACACCTCCCCACCCAAATCACCGTTATCAAACGCCATGGAGTGTTTAATTACGCCTTCACCTGTATCGTCACGCACCTTTTCATCCATACGCATCATGCCTTCACGTAATGCAGTAAGCACTTCGTCTCGCTGTTTTAGCGAAGAGCCTGGCTCTAGCTCAAAACTTGCAAACATGAAGTCACTAGGAATACTGGGGAAGAAAACAAATCGCACAATACCGCCGCCAAATAAACCAATGGTCAGAATTAGCATGGCTAAGAAAACGGATACCGTGGTGTAACGATTACGTATTGTCTTTTCTAAGAATGGCGCATAAACATTGTGTATAAAACGCTTAATACCTTCACTGAAAAAGTCTCTAAATTTTTGCAGCTTATTAGCCTTCGCTGGATCATAAGGCTTTAGTTTCATATGCACTAAATGTGCAGGCAAAATAAGCTTCGACTCTATTAATGAAAACACCAAACAAATGATCACCACGAGCCCAATGGTTTTCCAAATGACACCAAAAGGACCCGACACCATTAGCATGGGTGAGAATGCCGCTATGGTAGTAAGCACGCCAAAGGTGGCCGGCATAGCCACTTTCTTAACGCCTGCAATCACATTTTCGGTACTGTGGCCTTTTTGATCAATTTCGGAATAGGCCGACTCCCCCATAATGATGGCATCGTCTACTACTATTCCAAGTACAAGAATAAAGGCAAATAAACTCAGCATGTTGATAGACACACCAAGCATATCAATAGGCATAACTAACAACGTACCTAGAAAACAAACCGGCAGGCCAACGATCACCCAAAACGCGAGTTTTATTCTCAAAAATAACGACAGTACTAAGAACACCAACAAGCCACCAAAAAACATATTTTCAAGCATCATGTTCAATCTATCTGCTAGATAAAACGAACTATCTCCCCATGTGTCGGCGGAAATATGGGCTGGAAAATCATTCTTTTTCTCGTCGATATAGCCGTTAACTTGTTCTGATATTTCTAATGCATTTTGATCACCCACCGCTTGTACGCGAAGGCTAACTGCTGGTTTTCCATCGAACAATGCATATTGGTTGTTCTCAATAAAACCATCATTAATATAGGCAACATCGCCTAACGTCACCCGTGTGCCATCAGTATTGGTGACTAGCACTATCTGGGAGAAATCCCAGCCAGTGTATGCCTGCCCTTTAGTTCTAAGCAGAATATCGCCATTTTCGGTGCGAATAGACCCACCAGGTAAATCAATACTTGACTGACTTAAACGACTGACCGCATCTGCAAAGGTAAGGTTGTATTTTTGTAGGTCTACCTCAGACAATTCAACCGATATTTCGTAGTCTCTAGCCCCAACAACTTGCACGCTTGAAATACCGGGAAGGTTGGCAACGTCATCTCGAATATCTTTTGCGAACTCTTTTAATTCACGTTCACTGGCATCGCCAAATACTGAAATCCAAATAACATCTTGTTGAATTTTCTGGCGATAGATAACCGGCTTTTCTGTGTCGGCTGGAAAAAGAGGAATGGCATCAACTTGCACCTTCACTTCGTCAAGTAACGATTGAATGTCGTAATTTTCCTCAACTTGAATGCTGACCGTACCCATGCCCTCTACCGCGGTAGAGGTGACTTGTTTAATGCCCTCTAGGTTTTTAATCGACTCTTCTATCTTTAAAATTACGCCCTCTTCTACTTCTTGAGGCGCAGCGCCCAAATACGGTACGCGAACATTGATAATGTCTATTTCAAAACTAGGGAAAACTTGTTTTTGAATACTAAAGGCACCAAATAGGCCGCCAACAATTAACAACCACATCAACAAATTTGCCGCAACACTGTTGCGCGCAAACCACGCGATTAACCCTTTTTGCGTATCAATTTGGTTCATTACTTACCCCCAGAAGAAGCAGGACTTGTTTCAGTAGTATCATCTTCAACGTCTACTGATTGAGTGTCGGCCTCTTTATCGTTCTCTGCTTCTGGTGGCATGGCAGGCTCATCACCTGGCAGTCTTACTTTCATACCATTATAAGGGTTCGGAACTGCACTGGTTACTACCAGCGCGCCACTGTTTAAGCCGCCACCAATGAAAGCTTTTTCTGCCGTGGTACGCACTACGTCAACCGGTACAATTTCAATTTCGCGGTTATCGTTAACAATCAGCACTGTATTATCAAGGCGTAAAATGGAGCGAGGGATCACGGTTAAGTTTTGTTTTTGGTGAGAAACAATTTTGGCTTGAACGAATTGACCGAAGCGAAGTGGTGCGTTGTCGCCGCCATTAAATTGATAAGGGTCTTTTACTTCAACCACAGCATAAAGTACGCGACTGCCTGTATCCAAAATACCTTCAGAACGAACTAACTTACCAGTCCAGGTTCTATTTTTACCGCCTACCGTTGCGTTTAAAGTCACATCAGATTGTTGGTTAGATTGATTACCAATATCTATGAACATCAAGTCTTTATCGGTTATGGGTAAACGTACCTCGGCGGTGTCCGTTGAATAAACGGTGCTTACTGTAGCGCCTGCTGACACAAATTGACCTAAATCGATGTTTCGCTCAACCACTATGCCGTTGTATGGGGCTCTAATTTGCGTACGATCAAGATTACGCTTGGCACGCTCAAGTTTTGCTTCTGAGGCTTTAACATTCGCTTGCTCTTTGGCTAATTGAGGCTTACGCAAGCCAAGCTCAGGCGGCACAACACTGCTTACTGAACGCCATTCTTGCTCGGCGACTTTACCTCTTGCGAGCTCTTCTTGAAGCGCAGCATGCGCTTGAGCCAGTTCAGCTTCAGCCAACTTTACTTCAGTACGGTAGTCATCTTGTTCAAGGGTGATTAGCACATCCCCTTTTTGGAACATGCCCCCAACAATCAATTTATCGGACAAACTAACGACTTGCCCACTGACTTGTGCGCTAAGTGATGTTCTATTACGAGGCACTACGTTGCCCTGAGAATCAACTACGAAGCTTACAGGTTGGTAATCCATTGGTTTGGCATCAACAAGGAAGGCTTGCGTTTCGACGGGAATTTGCTCTGGAGGTTTACGTGAAGAAATCATAATTGCCGCAACAACAAACGCGACTAAAATGATGATAAGAGGTATACCGCTTTTTATCCAGATGGAGTTTTTCATTATTTTCCCTATAAAACGTAGTACTGATGCTTAGCCGATGCACCGACACTCACCTACTTGCATAAGTGAAATCTGTCTGGCGAACAATGGGTTAAAGCTATACGTGATTTATTATTTTTTTATTGGTTCTAGTGTAATGTGTTTCGACGCGAAGCGCTTGTCTTCGTTTGTTAAAAATTGTGAATTATTTAACTAATTAGTGCGCGACTCAACGTAATATAAAAAAATCCACTCAGAATTAAAATGTAAGATTGCTAAATGAGTAATAATCGTTGATTATTTAAACACCTGCACACTCGCAGGAAAAGTTGCGCTTATCGATGCAACAACGAATTTGTTACGCTAAAAGGGATGACCTGTCATGAGCCTAAAAAAGCAATACCTGAAATCTAAACCCGTTTGTAAAGTAACATTCCGCCTTTCCGCCGAAGAAGCAAAAAATGCCGATGAAGCTAGCCTTGTGGGTGACTTTACCGAATGGGACAAGCAACCTCTGTCGATGAAAAAACTGAAGAGCGGGGATTTCACGCTGACTATTAATTTAGAAACCGATCATGAGTATCAATTTCGCTATCTACTCGATGGTGATATGTGGGAAAACGATTGGGCCGCCGATGCTTATCTACCTTCTAGCATCGGAAGCGAAGATAATTCTGTAGTTCGTGTTTAACACTGCCCTCGCCTGCGGTTTTTAACCGTTACTACGAGCATTAAAAAAGGCTGCGTTTGAAGGCAGCCTTTTTTGATTTTTTAAACGCGTTTTTTATAACGTGTTTTCTAGTTCAGGTAACACATCAAATAAATCGCCAACAAGGCCATAATCCGCTACTTGGAAAATAGGCGCTTCTTCGTCTTTGTTGATAGCAACAATGACTTTCGAGTCTTTCATACCGGCAAGATGCTGAATAGCACCAGAAATACCTACAGCAATATACAGCTGCGGTGCAACGATTTTACCGGTTTGGCCTACCTGCATGTCATTTGGTACAAAGCCCGCATCAACTGCAGCACGTGATGCACCAATAGCAGCACCAAGTTTGTCAGCAATACCTTCAAGTAACTTGAAGTTTTCGCCATTTTGCATACCACGACCACCAGAGATAACCACTTCAGCAGCCGTTAGCTCAGGGCGCTCAGACTCAGTAAGCTCTTCAGAGACGAAGCTAGATTTTTCGCTTTCTTTAACCACATCTAGTGTCGTTACTTCAGCGCTTCCACCTGTTGTTGCAGCATCAAAAGAAGCGGCACGCACAGTGATCACTTTTTTGCTATCAGACGATTGTACTGTCGCAATAGCGTTACCAGCATAAATAGGTCTGATAAAGGTATCTTCGCTTTCAACACCAATGATGTCAGAAATTTGAGCAACATCTAAAAGTGCAGCTACACGAGGCATGAAGTTCTTGCCTGTTGTAGTAGCGGCCGCTAATAGGTGGCTGTAATCATCAGCAAGTGATAACACAAGATCGGCAACGTTTTCAGCAAGCTGATATTTGTAAACTGCATTGTCGATAAGCAATACTTTGCTTACGCCGTCAATTTGCGCAGCACTGTCAGCAACAGCCTGACAACCTTCACCCGCTACAAGCACATGAATGTCACCGCCCATTTTTGCTGCAGCATGAACCATTTTTGCAGTTTCTGACTTCAAGCTAGCATTGTCGTGCTCGGCATATACAAGAACTGTCATGAGATCACCTTTGCTTCATTCTTAAGTTTTTCGACCAACTCAGCAACATCCGCCACTTTCACTCCACCTTCACGTTGAGGCGGTGGCGTTACTTTGAGAACTTTAACGTTAGATTCAAGTGCCACACCGAAGTCAGCAGCTGGTTTAACATCCAGTGGCTTACGTTTCGCTTTCATAATGTTTGGCAGCGAAGCATAGCGAGGTTCGTTCAAACGTAAATCGGTAGTCACAACGGCTGGTAACGTTAAGGCAACGGTTTGTAGACCGCCATCAACTTCACGGGTAACGTTAACGCTTGTTCCGTCTACCGCTACTTCTGATGCAAAGGTGCCTTGAGGCATACCGGTTAATGCAGCAAGCATTTGCCCGGTTTGGTTATTGTCTGAATCGATACTTTGTTTACCTAACACCACCAACTGAGGCTGTTCTTCTTCAACAACTTTAGCAAGAAGCTTAGCCACTTGAAGCGAATCTAGGTTTTGGTCTGTATCAATTTGAATACCGCGGTCAGCGCCTAGTGCTAACGCAGTACGAATTTGTTCTTGGCAGCTTTTATCGCCAATAGAAACCACGACGATTTCTGTCGCTATCCCTTTCTCTTTTAGTCTTACTGCTTCTTCAACAGCAATTTCGCAAAAAGGGTTAATGGCCATTTTAGCGTTAGTAAGATCAACGCCAGAGTTATCGGCCTTCACTCTTACTTTAACGTTATAATCGATCGCGCGTTTGACCGGGACGAGTATTTTCATATTTACCTCAATTGTTGAGTTCGTCGGTGTATGTTGCTATTCCATGCTAATAAGCGGTTAAGGAAACAGCGTTACTTCACCACGCATTCTGAAACTTAAACAATGTGCTTTACGCTAACTTTGCGTTACGGCGAAGACATTTTCAAAAGGCTAGACCCAAAATATCATTAACACCACGTTTACTTGCACAGTATTTGTGCTGCTAGTTAACGTTAACGTAAACTCCCTGCAATGTACTTACTGTTGACGTAAACGTCAACCTAGATTACCTTTCAGGACGACAATTAATTTACATGTTTTTGACACATCGCATTATTTGTTTCATCAATAGTGCACTATAAAAAATCGAACATAAGGAGCCACCCGTGGAACGAGAATCGATGGAGTTTGACGTAGTCATCGTCGGTGCCGGCCCAGCTGGACTATCAACCGCCTGCAAGCTTATGCAGCTTGCCAATGAAAACAACCAAGAACTCATGGTCTGTGTTGTCGAAAAAGGCTCTGAAGTGGGTGCACATATTCTCTCAGGTGCGGTATTTGAGCCTAGAGCAATGAACGAACTTTTTCCAGATTGGAAGGAAAAAGGCGCACCTTTGAACACCCCAGTGACCGAAGATCATATTTATTTATTGAATAGTGAATCATCATCAAAACGCCTACCAAACGCGATTACCCCTAAAACCATGCACAACGATGGTAACTACATTGTGTCGATGGGTAACGTCTGTCGTTGGTTAGCTGAACAAGCGGAACAACTGGGTGTGGAAGTTTTCCCTGGCTTCGCAGCTTCAGAGGTCATTTATAATGACGACGGCAGTGTTGGTGGTGTATTAACGGGTGACATGGGTGTTGGCGCAGATGGCCAACCCAAAGATGGCTATATGCCTGGCATGGAACTTCGAGCGAAATACACCGTATTTGCAGAAGGTTGCCGTGGGCATTTAGGTAAAGACCTTATCGAGCATTTCTCGCTTGATAAAGACGCTTCGCCACAACATTACGCAATAGGCTTCAAAGAAATTTGGGATATCGACCCTGCTAAACATCAGCCTGGTCTAGTCGTACATAGTGCTGGTTGGCCGCTAAACGACGCAACTGGCGGTAGTTATTTATACCATGCAGAAGATAATCAGGTATTCGTAGGCCTTATCGTCGATTTGAACTACAGCAACCCGTACTTAAGCCCGTTTGATGAATTCCAACAATTAAAACACCATCCTGTCTTTAAACAATATTTAGAAGGCGGTAAGCGTGTTTCTTATGGTGCCCGTGCAATTGCAAAAGGTGGCTTTAATTCTTTACCTAAAATGACGTTCCCCGGTGGCATATTAGTAGGTTGTGAAGCAGGTACGCTTAACTTTGCGAAAATCAAAGGTAATCACACGGCTATGAAATCAGGCATGCTAGCTGCTGAGTCTATTATTGAAGCTTTAGCGAAGAATGCAGAAGCCCCTGAAAGTGAATTAACTGGCTATACCGATAAATTTAAAAATTCGTGGGTATATGATGAATTATTCCGTTCACGTAATTTCGGACCGGCTATTCATAAATTAGGTAATTTCTGGGGGGGCGCATTTAATACGCTTGAGCAGAACTTCTTTAATGGTAATTTATTTTTCACCATGAAAGACGAACATAAAGACTATGCTCAACTTGATTTGGCCTCTGATGCTAAAGAAATTAGCTATCCTAAACCGGACGGCGTTTTAAGTTTTGATAAGCTTTCTTCAGTATTTTTATCAAATACAAACCATGAAGAAGAGCAGCCTTGTCATTTACAATTAAAAGATGCTTCTATTCCACTAGAAGTTAATTTCCCTAAATATGCAGAGCCTGCACAGCGCTACTGCCCTGCTGGGGTGTACGAAATTATTGAAGAGGAAGGGTCTAAGCGTTTTCAAATTAATGCGCAAAACTGCGTGCATTGTAAAACGTGTGATATTAAAGATCCTTCACAGAATATTCGTTGGGTTGTGCCTGAAGGTGCCGGCGGACCAAATTACCCAAATATGTAATTTAAAGCCATTTATCTTAAAAAATTAAAAAGCGGACTTTCTCCGCTTTTTTTTTGTGCTAAATTTAATTATGATTCGCCTGAAAAATCCACTACGAAACGCAAAGGTTATTAAATGAACGAATTTTTAGATATTTTAACCCATGGAAGACGTTTACAAGGTGCTGTAAAGGAATTAAGCATTCAAGAGCTAGAAACAGTGCAAGAAAAACTTGCAAATATTATTGATAAAAGAAAAGAAAAAGCGCTTGAAGAAGAAAAAGTTGGTCAAGAAAAACGCGCCAAGCTTGAAGAAATTAAAAAACAAATGGAAGAAGCGGGTTTAAATTTCGAAGACTTACAATCATTAAATGAAGAGGCCCCTAAAAAGGTAGGTAAAAAGCGCCCTGTTAAATATAAATTAACAGATAGCGAAGGTGTTACCCACCCTTGGACAGGCATCGGTCGTATGCCTCGCGTATATAAAGAAGCTCTTGAAAGCGGAAAGTCGTTGGAAGACTATTCAGTAAACGCATAGTACTTGTGCTATAAAATGGGCTAGCGGTGAATAAATTTACTGCTACCCCTTCTTTCTATCTCTTGTCATTTTTAAATTCTCCCCCACTACTAGTCTTAATTACTATTTTTAATAGGGTATAAAGTGTCTTTGCATTTCAAATTATCCGAAGCCCAAAAAGATTCTCCATGGTTAGTGTTAGTTCATGGTTTGTTTGGCAGTGCTGATAACTTAGCAGGCGTTAAGCGTCACTTTGAAAGCACCTACAATATTATTAGTATTGATTTACCTGATCACGGACAATCCCCTTGGACTAACGGGTTTACGTTGGAAGCTGCGGTAACGGGAGTTGTTGAAATACTCGATAATTACCAGATTGATAAAGCGGCTTTTTTAGGCCATTCCTTAGGCGGTAAAATGGTAATGCAATTTGCGTTATTGAACCCTGACCGTGTTAGCCATTTAATTGTGGCAGATATTGCCCCCGTGAAATATTCACATAGTCATCAAGCAGTGTTCGATGGCCTTAAAAACGTCCCACTTGACGCGATAAGTGATAGGAAAGAGGCACAAGCCGCTCTTTCTGAATACGTTAAAGAGCCTGGTGTACAGCAGTTTTTACTTAAAAGCTTGTACCAAACTGACAGCGACGAGTGGAAATGGCGTTTCAATGTCGATGGATTAATTGCCAGTTATTCACGAATACTTGATTGGCCTCAAAGTAATTTGACCTTTCATGGGATAACCTTGTTTATTAAAGGTGCTGAATCAGATTACATTAATAATTCTTATAGGAAGGAAATTGCGAAATATTTCCCTAGTGCCAAAGCCCACATTATTGAGGGTACAGGACACTGGCTACATGCTGAGAAACCAAGTGTTTTCAATGCAATTGTGGCTCGCACATTAGAAAAGACGGCAAGTTAGCGTTATCTAAGATGCGAATGCCTATTATTACTTTTTTTTGACCCTTTTTGACTCTGCTAGGCGTATATACTGTGATATAGTTGCGCCAGATTTTTTCCAATAAAGACACTATGCTTGCAGAAAACTTTGAGCTAATTGAATCCATCATGCTGTACGGCGGTTTATTTATACTATTTGTATTGATGAGCTTTGCGGTACACGATGTCCTATCAAAAAATAACGTGCCGTTAATTGGGCGTGTTGTGACTTATGGGGTATTAGGCTTAGGGGCCATTGGTTTCCTAGCAAAAGGAATCATTGAATGGTTCTGGCTAAGCACAGGTGTATAGTAACTAGTAACGAATAATAGAGGTTTGATATGGCAAGCGTTGGCCTGTTTTTCGGAAGTGACACCGGTAATACCGAACATGTTGCGAAAATGATCCAGAAGGAACTGGGTAAACAGCTAATTGATGTAAAAGACATTGCCAAGAGCAGCAAAGAAGATATAGCAGAGTTTGATTTGCTTATTTTCGGGATCCCTACTTGGTACTACGGTGAAGCGCAATGTGACTGGGATGATTTCTTCCCAGAATTAGAAGACATTGATTTTACCGACAAGCTGGTAGCTATTTTTGGCTGTGGCGATCAGGAAGATTATGCAGAATATTTCCTTGATGCTATGGGTATGGTTCGCGATATCGTTGAAGGCCGTGGTGCCATTTTAGTAGGACAATGGCCTACCGAAAGTTACGATTTCGAAGCCTCTAAAGGTATGGCAGACGACAACCACTTTGTAGGCTTAGGCATTGATGAAGACCGTCAACCAGAGCTTACCGAATCACGTGTAAAGTCTTGGTGTAAGCAAATTCATGACGAACTGTGTTTATCTGAATTAGCCTAGTTCACAAGCTTCATGCTTATTAGTAATAAAAACGCCGCTTTTGTTAGCGGCGTTTTTGTTTGCGTTATTATTTGTTGCGATATTCACACCACAAAAAAAGTTAAAGCTGAAAACGCTCCACCGCTTTTCTAAGGCTGTCAGTTTGCGCATCTAGCATCATAGTCGACTCATTGGCTTGGCGGGTACTCTGAGCACTGGAGTCAGCCAGAGCAACAATGGTATTTAAGCTTGAGGCTACATCTGCCAGTAATACATCTTGTTGCTGAGTATCTGTAACAATATGCTCATTTATTTGGCTTAAACGAGCAATAATTTCTCGAATACTTTCAACCTGCTGAGATACTTGTTGCGTAATTTCCACCCCTTCTTGGGCTTGTTCCCTGCCCGCATTTATGGCTTTTACCGCTTTCTCAGCATCTTTTTGAAGGTTGCCTATCATAGACTCGATTTCTTCGGTCGAGTTATGTGTACGATTTGCCAAGGTGCGCACTTCATCAGCGACTACGGCGAAACCTCTGCCTTGCTCTCCTGCCCTAGCGGCTTCAATTGCTGCGTTAAGTGCTAATAAATTGGTTTGCTCAGCAATGGTTTTTATAACGTCAAGAATGCTGCCAATGCTGCGTGAGTGTCCATCTAAACGATTTATAATATCTGCGGATGCTTCAGCCTGTCGGGCTTGGCTGTCTACCTGACTGCGGTTTTGGGCAACTAGCACACTAATTTCTTCGCTTTGTGCGGTCACGGTATGCAGCGCTTCCATAGCATCATTAATTTGGCTTAAATTGCTACGACTCGTGTTTTGCACATCTTGGGTATTAGTAGAAATTACCGTGACTTGTTTACGTTGTTCATCCACACCTTGTAAGCTTTTTTCACCTAAGGCGACGCTTTCTTTAGTAATGGTAATTAAGCGTTTTTCTTGTTCTAAAATATTCCCCACTAACTCTCGCAAACTATTGGTTAAACTATTCACTTTGACGGAAAGCGCCGTGAATTCATCATTCCCTATTTCAGGTAGCGTGTGGCTTAAATCCCCTTTACTCAGTTGAGTTAACCCTTCATTAATTCTTCCAAGGGGCGTAGAGATGCTTCGGGTCGCCAGCACACCTAACGTAATGGCTGCAATCAGGCCAATCACTGCCACAACAAAGTTTTTAACTAAGTTGGTTTGCACAGATTCCAAAATCGCATTTTGACCCTCAATTGATTCAGACTGCACACTATCAAATAATGTATTAATGCTGCTTAACGCCACCTGCAACGCCGTTAATGCTTCGTCTTTTTTCGCTTGAGCTACGGCTATTTCATTTAACTTTTGTTGTTGTAGCGCCACCAAACCGTTGGTGCCGTTTACGTTTTCAATGAGTAAAGCAAATTGTTCATTGAAAGCAGCTACCGTGCCCCCATCATCAATATCAAGTGCAAGGCGGTTTAAGTAATCTTTATCTACCGTAATATTACTGATTTGATATTTAATATCGTCAATTATATTGGCCGTTTCTTGTGCATCTATACTGGCGGCAAGTTCGCTAAAAGAATCTGTGGTGGTAAGCAGCTTGTTATCGATATTCGTCCCTGCACCAATTAATGTGTCTAGGCTTGGACTGTCTGACTCTAAGTAAGACAAATCCAGCATTAAGGCGCTTGCTTCATCTGCCTCGCTCATTACTTCACTCAATTTTTCGCCCAACGCGCGTTCTATCGTGATTCGCTGCGCTAATGCTGCATACATATCATGACTATTTTCTACGTAGGCTAAACTTGCATTTACCGCTTCTACCGCAATTGGATTGCTAGGAAGAATAATAGTTAGGTTCTTGAGATCCTGCACAAACTCGTCTGATAGCGTTTTAAACTTTTGTTGATTTTGGGCCAACGCGCTGGGTGTATTTTCGTGAAAGCCATTTGCCGTAACCACAGATAAAGATAGGATCTCGGTTTTGACTTTAAGCATACTGGTTTGAGCTGGCATTTTCCGCTCAACCACGTCTTCTGCTGAACGTCTAATGTCGTTTAAACCGAAATAAGAAAGAATACTTGTGATGAGTAACAAACAACCAAAAAGGCCAAAACCTAGTTTTATTTTATTTATAACCGTTAATTGCATTGGCATAATTCTAAGCACGCGATGAAATCTACGTACCAACCTCGTTTTACCATTATTACTACAAGTTTAACAGAATGTTAAAAATATGCACTCAGAGTTTAAATAGATGCTATTAATTATTAACAATAACTGACACTTACAAACTGGTCTGTCCTCAAAAAACAAAATAGTCGACAAGATGCCACTTCAATAAAAAATTCTAATTCGTTCGAATTTCCATCGTACCGAACAAGAAACAGTAGTTTTACTTTTAAATCCTGACGAGTTACCTATAATAGCTCCATTGATAAACATCTCGTTCTCAGTAGGTTGTAATGGATCAGAATAAAGAACTTAAAAAAGCAGGTTTAAAAGTAACCCTGCCACGTCTAAAGATTTTGCAAATTTTGCAAGAACCTCAAAATCAACACATCAGTGCAGAGGACGTGTATAAGATTCTGATCGAGCAAGAGGAAGAGATTGGCCTTGCAACAGTTTATCGCGTACTAAACCAATTCGATGATGCGGGTATCTTGAATCGCCATCATTTTGAAGGTGGCAAATCAGTTTTTGAAATAAGCCACAAAGAACATCACGATCACTTAGTATGCCTAAAATGTGGCAAGGTAATTGAGTTTGAAGACGATATTATCGAGCAGCGCCAAGACATGATTGCGAAGAAGCACAATATCAAGCTTACACATCATAGTTTGTATCTTTATGGTGAATGTACAGATGGAAATTGCGAAGGTAACGATTAGTTACCGCAAAGCACTTCTGTTTAGCAAAAGCCCTTTAATGTGAATTGAAGGGCTTTTTGTTATAAACGCCAGTACTGCATAGTAATACCGCATAGTATTACCGCATAGTATTACCGCATAGTAGCACCGCATATTCACCTCCTAGTTCGCCCTCAAATAGCGTATAGCGTCTATCAATTTTCGCCCTACCGTAGCATTTAAAATAGAGCCCTTTCTGACTAGCTTCAACAAAATACACATACCACAATTATAACTGCAACCAAGAATGGAAACCGGTTTCTTCAATAAATATAATAAGTAGTCATAAAAATGAGTTTCTAGTAAGCGCTCTAAAACCAAGGTTTACTATGTGTAGCTATAGACGAGTACGTATTAAACGAACATCGCTAAGAGTAGGGTTAGCATTAGCCCCACAACGCCAATAATAGTGGCCATGCACGTCCAGGATATTAAGGTGGTTTTTACCGAAATATCGAAATAGCGGTTAATTATCCAAAACCCCGTATCGTTTACATGCGACATTGCTGTAGCTCCGGCAGCAATAGAGATGGTCATTAGCGCTAATAAAGACGGTGATAACGACAAAGCATTAACAACGGGAGCCATCAGACCAGCAGCCGTTAACATTGCAACGGTAGCTGAGCCTTGAATAATCCTGACGGAAATGGCAATAAGAAACCCAGCCATTAGCGGTGGTAAGGGTGAAAGTGCCACTACATCGGCAAAGGCTTGACCTGCCCCCGAATCGATTAATACTTGTTTGAACATACCACCCGCACCTGTCACTAATATCACGAGTGCAACTGGCTCTAACCCTTTCGATGCCACATTTCTCACTTGATCTGCGCTTAAGCCTTGGTTTATTCCGAGCCACTTAAAACATGCCAAGGTCGCGATGGTGAGTGCGATGAAAGGATGCCCAACAAAAATAAATACCTGTTTTACTATGCCGTCGGCTAGCACAAATTTCGCAATTGACCCGACGAGGATCACAACAAGAGGAAAGAATAACAAAGCGGCCACTAATGAAAACGAGGGCAATGCTTCTACTGGCCTAGCCTCGATATTTCTAATATGTTCCGGCACTGGCACTTGGATTTTTTTGGCGATATAGGAAGCGTAAATTGGGCCTGCAATACAAGCACATGGCACGCCAACGATAAAACCAAATAAAATCACTAGTCCAATGTCGGCATTTAATATAGATGCTACGGCTACAGGCCCTGGCGTGGGGGGAATAAAGGCATGGGTAACCGCAAGCCCTGCTGCTAAAGGAATGCCATAATAAATTAACGACTTACCGGTTTTTTGCGCCATTGAATATATCAGCGGCATTAATATAATGAGTCCTACCTCAAAAAATACCGGTATCGCCACAAGGAAACCGGTTATAACCAGTGCCCATTGGCTATTTTTTTCACCGAACTTCTGCTTGATGGTTAGCGCTAATCTATCCACACCACCCGACTCTTCTAGGAATTGCCCGAACATTGCGCCTAGCCCCACTATGGTAGCAACAAAACCAAGTGTATTTCCCATACCACTTTGCATGGAATTGAGCACTTCTGTGGCGTCCATTCCCGTGCCTAGTCCTACAAAAGCTGCTGCGATAATAATGGCAATAAAGGCATGTACTTTTCTAGCAATAACCAAATAGGCCAGCAGTACAATGCTGACTATGGCGAAAAAAAGAAGCGAAAAGGTATCTGACATGTTTCTTCCCTATAAACCTGCACTTAAGTCTGTACTTGAACCTGCAGTTAGCGGCTCGTAAAATTCTGAAGTACGTAATGAAAATTCTTATTATCTAGTAAACAGAGAACACCCAGGCAACCCGTTGTTATTCTACGCAACACCACGTTAACAAATTACGCATTCGCCGTAACAATATTATAAAGAAACCTTGAACGCAACCGGTTTCCAACTTATGATTATTTTAAATAAGTCATCCTAGTGTTGAGCACTTTCCTTAGCATTGAGTTAAAAAGGTAGTTAAATGACTGCAAATACCGTTTTCTTTATTACTGGCGTTTCAGGCACAGGGAAATCTACTATCGGCGAGCGTGTGGCTTCTGAACTGAGACTTGTTTTTGAGGAAGGTGATAGTTATCACCCTGTGGCTAGCGTAGAAAAAATGTCTGCTGGGATTCCGTTAGAAGATGCCGACAGATGGGACTGGCTAACGCATTTGAATAAAATAGCCAAAGATCATTTGGCGAATGATCGAAGCGCTATTATTTCTTGTTCAGCGCTTAAAGCATCCTACCGAGCATTATTATGTGAAGGGCTAAGTGAAGGGCTAAGTGAAGGGCTTAATAAAGAGCTAACAGGAAGGCAAGCTGAAGAGAAAAAAAATCCATTAGCTAAAAGCGTTCAATCGAATGTAAGGTTCATCTACTTACATGCCTCTACCGATACCATTGGCCAAAGGCTTAAACAAAGACAGCATTTTTTTGTGGGCGATGATATGCTCAAAAGTCAGTTTGCTACCCTTGAAATACCAAATAAAAATGAGGCTTTCTTTGTGGATGTTTCACAAAGCATCGATGAGGTGGTGGCCAAATGCAAGACGTTTATCAGCTCAGTGATAGATGCTTCATAGCCCCTAAATTTGACGCCTTTTCAAACGAGAGTATAACGCCCCATTACAGTGAAATAAGTAAACTGTGCAACAATAATAAAAATGAATCTACCTTATGAAAAATATTAAAAAACGCACAACCATTTCAGACATCGCCGCACATTTAGGTATTCACAAAACTACGGTTTCTCGCGCCCTTAAAGATTCAAGTAGCATCTCAAAAGCGTTATCACTGAAAATAAAGAAAGCGGCTAAGGATTTAAATTACATTCCTAACCGCGCCGCGCAGAGCTTATCTATACAAAACAATAAAACGCTTGCCTTACTACTCCCTTCATTTGGAAACAATGTTTTTAACGAGGTAGTTTCAGGTGCAAAAACGGTTGCTGATGAACTTGGCTATGCATTAATGATTGGTGACTCTACCTATTCAGAATTGGGAGAGGAACGTATTGTTGAATCTTATATTCAGCAAGCAGTTTCAGGTTTTATTCTCACTTCTAGTCGTCATACCGACGAAACCATAAGAATGTTAAAAACCAGCGATGCACCGGTGGCGGAAATTATGGATATGTCGGAGTCTACTTTTGATATTAACTATGGCGTAGATCATTTCAATGCGGCAAAAGCAATGACAGACTACTTGATAAACGAGAAAGCCAGAAGGAAAATCGCATTTTGTTCGCTGCAGCTAGACTGGCGTGCCGTACTTAGAAAGCGGGGTTGGGAACAAGCGCTTTACAATGCACGTCTTCAAGATGATATGTGTCTTCAATCACGCGCTGATGCCTCATTTCAAGCAGGCGCAGAACTGCTTGCAGAATCGCTTCACAAGTGGCCAGACTTAGATGCCGTATTTTTCGTGAGTGATGAACTTGCAGCGGGCGCCGTAATGGAATGTAATCGCAGGGGGATCAAACCTGGAAAAGACATCGATATATGTGGTTTCAATGACTTAAGTTTTGCGAAAGCTATTTACCCTTCCCTTACCACGGTATTCACACCGAGAAGAGAGATGGCTGAATTAGCCACCCGCGCATTGATATCAATTATTGAAGGTAAAAGTGTAAAAGAAACAAGTAAAGTATTTCCCTATGAGATTAAATTTAGGGAAACTGCTTAGGTATTTTTGCCTGCATGCGCTTCCCTATCCTTCAATGTAAATTACGTTATTGTAAGCCAGCCTTTAAGTTTTAGCCGCTAGGCCTAAGCCTCAAACTTATAATTGTGATAAGCCTTTATGGCTTTCTCCCACATCTGCCCTACTTCACCGCTACCAATAGTTTTACCATCAACTTCAACGACAGGCGCAATTTCTTTGCTTGAAGAGGTTAACCACACTTCATCTGCATTGAATAAATCTTCCTTAGTAAACCACTTTTCTTCTACTGCCAAACCCGCTCGGTTAAATGCTTCTAACGCTATTTGACGAGTAATTCCAGGTAACAGCTGGTTATCTAATGGTGGGGTAAAAATGGCATTATCTTTTACCATAAACACGTTGCAAGAACTCGCTTCAGTGATAATACCGTCACTGTTGTGCAGAATAGTTTCTTGCACACCACTATCTACCCCCGCCTGAAAGTGCATCACATTACCTAACAATGACGTTGATTTGATATGGCAACGCTGCCAGCGCTTGTCTTCTTCAAGCGCCACCTTAAAGGGCTTAACATTGGCTGCTTCTAACGGTTGAGCTGGCGCAATTTCAAAGGCAAAACCAAATACGGTAGGCGTAATATTTTGCGGGTAGGCATGATAACGCTTGGTGTCCGTTCCACGACTAATATGGAAATACACGCCAATGTTTCCGCTTGGAAAATGGCTGGCATTGGCGTCGATAAGCCCGTCTAGATTTTGCTGCCACTGCTGTGCACTGTATGGGTTAGTAATAGAAATAGCCGCCAAGCCATCGCGCATTCTGCTTAAGTGGCCGGTCATCCCTACCGCTTTACCGTGGTAAGTAGGAATAACTTCGTAAATACCATCACCGAATAAAAAGCCTCGGTCCATGGGGGAAATTTTAGCTTCTGATAACGGCATGAATTCGCCGTTTAAAAATGCAATGGTCACTCTTATTCTCCTGTAAGGCGAAATCGTTTTTGCCAATTTAATAAAAATGCGGCGCGGGCATCATCGTAATGCTGACTCATGAAGGTAACAGTTTCCCCCGGCACGGCTTGCGCTAAACGATTAACATCAAGCAAACTTACACTGCCAAGCTTTGGATAACCGCCTAAGGTTTGTCTGTCTCGCATCATCACAATAGGTTGTCCGTCGGGCGGAATTTGCATCGCACCGATATGTATAGCCTCAGAACGCATTTTAGTCATATTGCTATGTATGGGTGAACCAGACAGTCGATAGCCCATACGATTAATATTTGTTGTTACCGTATACTCGTTTAAAAACAAACGCCCTTTTTCAGAAGCGCTAAACTTGTCTTCTTGGTAGCCTAAGATAAGCGCTAAGGGCTGACTCAAGTCGTATTGCGGCCAGTGCTTCGGTGCTAAAGCCCTGTGAGCACTTTGTATTGTTGGGGTTTCAATATTGATGGTATCGCCACCCCCTAACGGCGCGCCTTTATTTTCAAGGCCGCCTATACCTTCGCGCAAGACCGTGCTCGCACTGCCTAGCGGTGAAGGCACTTGCCACCGACCGTGTATTGCAAGATAGGCCTTACTGCCCATGTGTTCACTGTCAATAGATACCCGATCACCCGCTTTAACAAAGATAGTTTCAAATGGAGAAACAGACTGTTCATTTACTAGGCAAACCACACTACGACCCGTGGCAGCAACTTGCGCATCGGTATCACACACAAATTTTGCGCACCCTATAATTTCAATACAGGGCGTACCTTCTTGGTTACCGGCCAAATAATTCGCCCACCAATATGCTTCTTCATCCATAGGGCCTGACTGACAAAAGCCTTGGTGCTGTTTACCTTGCCGACCGTTGTCGATAATTAGGCTCAGCAAACCATTTTGTTCAACACTAACCTTCATGCAAGTCTCTGAATTCCTGTTCTGAAATGGGCGCGAACTTAACATTGTCACCTACTTTTAAAAGCGCGTTATGGCTAGTGTCCACTAAATTCAGTGGGCATAAACCTAACAAGTGCCAGCCACCAGGCGATGACGATGGGTAAATAGCAGTTTGCGCGTCGGCAATCGCCACTGCCCCTTTAGGTACCTTATTTCGTGGCGTTTCTAATCTAGCGCACTGTAAGGTTTCGGGCACATTCCCCATATAAGCAAAGCCAGGGGCAAAGCCCACGGCGTAAACTTTGTAAGTCATGCTAATATGAGCATCAATAATATCCTGCTCACTTAACCCCGTTTTTTGGCTTACCAACGCTAAGTCGTTAGCCGGCTCTGCCCCATACCACACAGGTATTTCATGAGTTTTTGCGCTAATGCCGCCAGTACCATTGATACTCATATTCGCATCTTGTGCTGCTAGCGAGCGAAGCATCTGATAAACAAAGTGGCTATCCACTTTATGAGCATCAAAAACCAGCAGCAATGAGTCGTAGGCTGGAACACATTCTTTTAGCCATGGAAACGTCATGCTCGTAATGGAATGCAACCAATGCTGACATCGCGCATTGGCAACATCTACCGTGTCGCCCGCGAAGTACAAAAGTATGGCATCTAAGCCAGCAGGTACTATCTGCTTAATATCCCCAAAGGGATGCATAGTAATATCCTTAATAAAAAGGGTGAAATTATGGCGACGTTAAGGCATTTACGTGATTTATTAAGTAAAAAATGAAATCACTTGGTGTTTTCTTCTACTTTGTAAATTCCTTATACCTTTGAGCCACCTATTTCATGCATTCACGAATTTGTTGTGCAATCTCGACAGCACCCGCGGTATCGCCATGTACGCACAGTGTGTCAGCCTGCAATGGCAGTCTTTGCCCGCTAACGGTGACAACTTCACCATCTTCAATCAAAAGCTTCGCTTGGGTTAGCGCTTCTGCGGCGGTTAACACCGCGCCTTCTTGTGAGCGGGGCTGCAAAAAACCTTCATCGGTATAGCGACGATCTGAAAACGCTTCGAATATTAACGTCAATCCATATTCTTGTGCTTCAAGCACCAAGGCTTCATTGTGTGCGTGAGATTGCACCATCAACCCCAACCGGCCTTTGTTAATACTCCCCACAGCTTGCATGACCGCGGTACGCACTTGAGGGTCAAGCATCATATCGTTGTATAACGCTCCATGGGGTTTCACATAACTCACTGGCACGCCAACAATACTGGCCATACCCATCAATGCACTAACTTGATATTGAACACAGGCTATCAGTTCTTTTATTGGCATAGCGAGACTTCGACGCCCAAACCCTTGTAAATCGGGATAAGAAGGATGCGCGCCTATTTCAACATTACTGTTTTTAGCCAGATACAGCGCTTGTTTCATCACTACGGGATCACCGGCATGAAAGCCGCACGCAATGTTAGCTTGGTCAATAAATTTCATAATGTCGGCGTCTACAGGCATTTGCCATGCACCGAAACTTTCACCTAAATCGCAATTTAACTTCATAAGTGTTTAGCTCTTAACCTCAATCCGATATCATGTTACCTGTTCTTTTTTAAAAGTCAGTGTTAATGATAAATATTGGAAAAATTAATACATTAAAAGTGGTCGCCGAATATCCGTTTGGCTATGCGCTAGCACCACTTGCCGATAATGTAGATGAAACCGACTACAGTAGTGAAGATATGCCTACTGTAACCTTACCTCACGACGAAGTAACCACGCCGCTGGAAGTGGAGCAAACCCTAGATGTGTTTGTGGCTACCGATCAACGAGGCGATTTGTTTGCTACCTTGAAGCCACCGCGCATACAAGTGGGTGAAACCAAGGTACTCAAAGCGGTCTCGGCTACCCACTTCGGTGCATTCTTCGACTGGGGCCTAGAGAACGACTTACTCATTCCCGCCGATTATCAAGAATCGCCTATAGATCCCGGCATGTATTACGTTGTTCACGCTTTCTTTGATGAAAAAACAAATCGAATTTTAGGTGCAACCCGTTTGCACTATTTCCTTAAAGAAGGCAGCGCCTATCTTAGCGAAGGTGAAAATGTAAGTTGCTTGGTTTATGCCAAGTCAGACTTAGGCTTTAAAGTGGTATTGAATGAAAGAGCCCTGGGCTTAATATTTCATAGCGATGCATTTAAACCACTTAAAGTAGGCCAATCTACCGACGGCGTAGTCAAAACCATCCGTGAAGATGGCAAAATTGATGTGGTGTTGCAGCGTCATGATAAGGAAACCCGAGATGCCTTGCAGCAAGCCATCTTAGATGATTTGGAAGCCCATGGTGGCATTTCAACGTTAACCGACAAAAGTCCGCCCGATGCCATTTACCAACATTTTAATGTAAGTAAAGCCGCGTATAAAAAGGCATTAGGCGCATTGTATAAGCAAAAGAAAATTACCATTGGCGCAGACGCCGTTCGTCTCACCCAATCGTAAGCAGCAAGTAATAGTTAGGAAGTATAATGAAAGCACAAGTTTCATGGGATAAAGACCTCACTTTCACCGGTACTACCGACAGTGGGTATAAAACCGTTATGGACGGCAGTGGTAATGCGGTATCACCAATGGAGTCAGTATTATTAGCCGTTGGCGCCTGCTCCAGTATTGATGTGGTAGACATTCTTAAAAAAGGCCGCCACCAAATTGAAAGCTGTGAATGTGAACTAGAAGCCGATCGCGCTGATGACGCCCCTCGCGTGTTTACGAAAATTCATGCCCACTACACTGTGGTAGCTAGCAGCGTGACCGAGAAGGCATTGGCACGTGCAGTACAACTTTCTACTGAAAAATACTGCTCAGTTATGTTGATGCTAACGGGCAACGTGGAGATCACCACCAGCTATACTTTAGTTGAATCTACACACAATTAGGCTAATACACCATCTATTAGTGTAAAAGGCTATCAGTGATTGATAGCCCTTTTTCATTTCCCTCAGGAAATAAATACAACCTACTGATTACTAACAAATAAACATCTCCTTACATTTACTGGCATGGTTGCTGCTGTTAGCTGTTATTACTCTAATAATTAACGACAACAATCAGGTATTTGACCATGGACGCTTCGTTTAACTCGCTTCGCACACTGTCCCTTACTGGCGGCATACTCTCTTTATCTTTAATGCTAGGTGCGTGTACCGACGCCGATGCAATAAATCCAACGGAAGACATCGCTGAAGCGGTGATAGCCATACCGGTAGAAGCCGCTACGGTAACCAAGGGATCAATTAGCTCTACTTATACTACTACCGCCATTTTGGAAGCGAGAGAAGAAGCATTTGTGGTAGCAAGGGCGTCCGGCATAATTGAACAGATAGTGGTAGAAGAAGGTGACTACGTTGAAAAAGGCCAAGTGCTCGCGCAATTAGATAAACGCAGATATGAACTTAATCTTGCCAAGGCAAAGGCAGATTTAACCGGTCTTGAGCGTGAGTTAGATAAGGTAAACAAAGTCTATTCTAAAAACCTTATCAGTGTAGATACCTACGACAAACTGACCGCACAATATGAATCAGCCAAAGCGTCGGTTCATCTTGCTGAACTAGATTTAAAAGAAACCACAATTACAGCGCCTATCAGCGGTTTCATTGCTTCTCGAAACGCCAAAGTAGGTAACCTGACTGAATCTTTCCAACGAGAGCGCATGTTCCATATTGTGCAACAGCAGAATTTACAAGGCGTGGTGTACTTACCTGAAAACGAATTGCAAAATGTAGCAGTAGGTCAACCCGCCACCCTTATTGTTGCTGCACTAGGCAATAAATCATTAACAGCATCGGTAGAGCGAATTAGCCCTGTAATTGATGCGGCCACTGGCACATTTAAAGTTACCCTTGCGGTGCCAAATGAAAAACACGTATTAAAAGCGGGCATGTTCACTGACGTAGCCCTTGAGTACGCACTCCACAATAGCGCTACGCTACTTCCTCGACGTGCGCTTATCACTATGGACAACCAACATAGCGTCTTTGTTGTTAAAGACAACATAGCCACAAAAGTCGACATTGAAACTGGCTTTGAACAAGACGAAATGATTGAAGTGTTAAGCGGCTTACAAGGTGAAGAAAAAGTGGTTACTGCTGGCCACCAAAACCTAAAAGACCAAGCCCCTGTAGATGTCGTTAACGGCTAAGCCCGCTATAAAAAGGATATACCATGCGTATTGTTGATATAGCGGTTAAACGCCCGGTTGCCGTGTCTATGTTTACTTTTGCTGTGCTGTTGTTTGGTATGGTCTCATTAGGTCGATTATCGGTAAATTTACTGCCCGACCTCTCCTACCCCACGTTAACCATTAGAACCGATTACACAGGTGCTGCTCCAGGCGAAGTGGAACAACTTGTTTCTAAACCTATTGAAGAAGCTATTGGCGTAGTAAAAGGAGTAAGGAAAGTAACCTCTACTTCTCGTGCTGGCCAATCAGATGTGGTGATGGCGTTTAGATGGGGTACCGATATGGATTTCGCGAGCTTAGAAGTACGCGAAAAACTTGATGTGCTTCAACTGCCTCTCGACATTGAAAAGCCTCGCCTGTTGCGCTTTAACCCGAGTTTAGATCCGGTGATCAAACTGGGGCTTACAGAAAACGTGGCCACCGGCCAACTGTCTACCGCCCAAATGAAAAGGCTACGGTTATACGGCGAGCAACAAGTGAAACGGGCTCTCGAATCTGTTGAGGGTGTGGCTGCTGTGCGTGTTGGCGGTGGCCTTGAAAACGAAGTACACATTCTTATCGACCAACGTAAAGCCAGTCAGTTATCTATCCCTATTACCCGTATTATTGACCGTATTAAAGCCGAAAATGTCAACGCCGCAGGTGGTCGTATTGAAGGCGATGCCCAAGCGTTCCTGGTGCGTACCCTGAATCAATTTGAAAACCTGACCGAAATTGAAAACCTTTTTATTGGCCGTTTCGAAGGTAGAAACATTCAATTAAAAGATGTGGCGACGGTAGAAAGTGCTTATAAAGATCGTAGTGTGGTAACCCGCTTTAATGGCAGTGAAGGGGTTGAAATTGCGATTTACAAAGAAGGTGATGCAAATGCAGTTGATGTAGCAAAGCAAATAGCCTCTCGTCTTAGTGAAGTTGAGAATGACATTCCTTCGAATTACACACTGACGCAAATATACGATCAGAGTGTGTTTATAAAGCAAGCCATCGATAATGTTAAGTCAGCGGCAATCATGGGCGGGTTACTTGCCATGTTGGTGCTGTACCTATTTCTTAAAGACTTCTGGACTACAGTCATCATTTCTGTGTCTATTCCTGTGTCGGTTATTGCCACCTTTAACCTGATGTATGCCAACGATATAAGCTTAAACATGATGAGTTTAGGGGGAATTGCACTGGCCGTAGGTTTGCTTGTCGATAACAGTATTGTGGTGTTAGAAAACATCGACCGCCACAAAAAGCGTAGGCAAGCTATGTTAGCAAACAATGCTGATGGTCATATCAGCCAAAGTACTCCTGTTTTGGCTGACGATCCGGCTGCATCAGGCACTAAGGAAGTATCAGGTGCCATTGTCGCTTCTACACTAACCACAATGGCCGTATTTGTGCCGCTTATTTTTGTAGAAGGTATAGCGGGCCAGCTATTTAAAGATCAAGCCCTTACTGTCAGTTTTGCACTCGCCGCTTCGTTAGTGGTAGCGCTCACTCTTATTCCCGCCATGGCGCGAAGAAAGCAAAAAACACAGCTTGCCCATGAAGATACTTTTTCATCCCCGGCAAAAGCGCGCCCCACTAGCTTGCTAGGGAAAATTGGCTATGCCGTAAAATGGCCTTTTGCAACGATACTTCGCTTTGTGTTCGTGTATTTGCCTGCCGCGTTAATTACCTTAGTGATTGGTGCATGGCATATTCTTGCAAAGGGCTTGTCGCTATTGTTTACGCCCTTAGTGTGGATATTTAATAAGGGCTTTAATGGCCTAGAGAAAATATATCACAGCGCCCTAATTGCTAGCTTGAAGGCCAGAACACTTGTGGTCATGATAGCCTTAGTTTCAGCCGGCGGTGCGCTGCTTCTTGTCCCTAAACTGGGTATGGAGCTGATTCCCACTATGTCGCAAGGTGAATTCTCGGTAGATATTACCCTACCAGCGGGTACCCCCTTAAGCACAACAGATGCAACGTTATCGAACTTATCGACAATCGCATCGGCAGATGCGAACGTAGCAAGAACATACGCTATGTCGGGTACGGGAAGTTTAATTAGTGCCGCGCCTAGTCAAGGTGGCGATCACTGGGGAAGACTCAACATCGTAATGGCTCCTAATGCCAGTTCCAGTTCGAGCGAAGGCAAAAATGCGAGTAGCAATATGGACAAGGTAAAGGCCGCTCTGCGCGATGCGCTTAACCGTTACCCCAATGTTCAAGCTACTTTTACTGAGCCAGAACTTTTTACTTTTGCCTCGCCTATTCAAGTTGAAGTCAGTGGTTATGATTTACGCCAACTTCAAACCTATAGCGATAAAATTGCCCACGAATTAAGTACACATAACAATTTCACCGATATCGCTACCAGTATTCGTGAAGGTAACCCAGAACTAAAAATTGAGTTTCATCATGCCAAGCTATCTCGTTTAGGCCTTGATGCTGCCACGGTATCGTCTTTAATTGCCGCTAAAATTGGTGGCCGCGTTGCAACACAATACAGCCTTGAAGATAGAAAAGTGGATGTATTGGTTAGAACCAAAGACAGTCAGCGCGACAACATCAATGATGTACGGGCCATTGTCGTAAACCCTGATTCATCACAACCTATTCCCCTTGGCGCCGTAGCCGATGTTTACATGAGTGTTGGGCCCAGTGAAATTACGCGTATTGGGCAACAACGGGTGGCATTAATTTCTGCCAATTTAGCAAAAGGGAAGCTAGATGAGGCCGTTGCATTGGTCAATATGGTGCTTAACGATACGCAGTTACCTTTGTCTATGGATGCCACAGTGACTGGGCAAAGTGAAGATATGCAAGATAGCTTCAGGTCGCTGCAATTTGCCTTAGCGCTGGCTATTTTTATGGTGTATTTGGTGATGGCGTCACAATTTGAATCACTTCTACATCCACTGCTTATACTGTTCGCTGTTCCCCTTGCTGGCGCGGGTTCTGTGTACGGACTATGGCTTACCAATACACCATTGAACGTAGTGGTATTCATTGGGCTTATTATGCTGTGCGGCATCGTGGTTAACAACGCTATTGTGCTTGTTGATCGCATTAACCAGTTACGTGCTAACGGCATGGAAAAAAACGCGGCCATCATCGATGCAGGAAAAACCCGTTTACGCCCCATTGTGATGACAACCCTGACAACGATTTTAGGCTTGATGCCCATGGCCTTTGGTTTAGGTGAAGGCGCTGAAATACGCACACCTATGGCCATTACGGTAATTTTCGGGTTGCTATTTTCTAGCTTACTAACCCTAATACTGCTACCCGTGCTTTACAGCCTTTTCGATAAAAAAGCATCAACCGTGGTAGAAAAAAACCAAGGTTCAGAGGTTTCGGGAGGCACCTATGAAAACGCCTAACGATAAGCATAACAATGGCGCTACGCAACCTAATAAGCCCACTGAAAATACTATCCATGGTATTGGCGCTGCACTAGCTCGATTTGCGTTAAATCGCCCAGTGACTATAGGCATGGTGTTTATCTCCATGTTGTTGTTTGGCGCAGTGTCTGGAAAGTTGTTGCCATTAGAAAAATTCCCTGGCATTGATATTCCTGAAATGGTGGTCGAGGTGCCCTACCCCGATGCCACGCCGGTTGAAATTGAAACCATGATCACCCGCCCGGTGGAAGAAGCCATCGCCACCATGTCGGGTATTAAACGATTGCGAGCAAGGTCATATGAAAATAAAGCGGAAGTTATCGTTGAGTTTGATTGGGATGAAAACCTTAAGGCAAAGGGCGTAGAAGCCAGAGAAAAGATTGACGCTATTCGCCACCTGCTTCCTGCAGATGTAGAACGTGTCATGGTGTACAAATTTAACACCAATGATATGCCTATTTTTCAACTTCGCGTATCGAGCGATCGTGATCTATCCCTTGCGTATGACTTATTAGAGCGCAACTTAAAGCGCCCTATTGAGCGTGTTGCAGGTGTGTCTAAGGTAGAACTATATGGCACTCTCAAAAGGCAAATTACTATTCGGTTAGACCCGAAATTACTGACCGCCTATCAAGTGGATGTCACTGCCTTGGGTCAAAAGCTTCAAAACGCCAACTTTTCGTTAACCGCAGGCTACATGTATGACAATGGCGAAAAAATACTGGTTAATCCTGTTGGTGAATTCACCGACATGGCCGATTTCGAAAACATGTGGGTTTCACCCAATGTGCGTTTGTCAGACATTGCCACTATCAGCTTTGAATTGCCCGAGCAAAGCGAAGGCCGCCACCTAGATAGAACCTTTGCAGTAGGCTTCAATATATTCAGAGAGTCTGGCAGCAATTTAGTCGAAGTCTCGTCGGCAGTGATGGAAGTGATAGAGGAAGCCAAGTCTGACCCTGCATTTACGGGTATTAACCTGTTTGTTATGGATGATGTGGCAAAAAGCGTAACCTCGTCGCTGTCTGATTTGTTAAGTGCCGGACTGTTAGGCGCATTACTTTCTATCGTTGTGCTGTATTTATTTTTGCGCCAACTGACGACTACATTAATTGTGGTGCTTTCTGTTCCCTTCTCTATTTGCATCACCTTAGGGGTAATGTACTTATTGGGCTACACCCTAAATATTTTGTCCTTAATGGGGTTAATGTTAGCGGTAGGTATGTTGGTTGATAATGCGGTGGTTATTACCGAAAGTATCTTTCAAGAACGTCAACAAGATAACAATATCAGCCGCGCCACCCAGCGAGGAGTTAACAATGTTAGCTTAGCCGTTATTGCAGGAACCGCCACTACGGCCATTGTATTTTTGCCCAATATTGTAGGGGTAAAAATTGACGTCACCATATTTTTAGAGCACGTCGCCATCGCCATTTGTATCTCGCTTTTCGCCTCGTTATTTATTGCCAAAACCTTGATCCCTTTGCTTACTACAAAAATAGCAATTCCTGAAGCGAAAGAAGACAGCACACCTGGCTATATCACGGGATATGGTCGAATTCTGTCATGGGTAATGGCAAACCAAGGAAAAACATCACTTATAGCATTAAGTATTTTGCTTTCTACTGCTATTCCTATGCAGGTCGTCACCTCTGATGATGAAGGTAATGATAACCAAGAACGAATTTGGCTCAATTATCATGTTACTCAGAACTACACGCTTGATGAAGTAGAAAAAACGGTGGATAAAATGGAGGCGTTTTTATATGAAAACCAAGAACGTTTTCATATCAAGCAAGTTTATACCTACTTTACACCTGGTCATGCGGTGAGCGGTATAACGTTAAATGACGAGCTTCCAGTTAGTGTTGGGGCTATTAAAGAAGATATTCGGGAAAACATGCCTGCCTTCGTTAGAGCTCGCCCATCATTTCAATGGGACAGTGGCAATGGCGGCGGTGTGCGTATTACCTTGTTGGGCGAATCTTCAGATACCTTGCTAGAAATATCAGAACGCCTTATTCCTATACTCGCTAATATTGATGGGCTCACCGATGTAAAAGCCGATACTGGCTCTAAACGCGACGAACTTCAGATTCGAATTGATAGAGAAAAAGCGAACCGATTGGGCATTCAAGTGAGTGACGTAGCCCAGCTTGTGGCTACGGCATTAAGAGGCGCGAATTTACGCACATTTCGATATGGTGATGCAGGTGAAGTGAATGTTCAACTTCGCTATGGCAGCGATGTTCAAAAATCGTTGGATGCACTTAAGCATATCAACATTGGGTTTAATCAAGACAGGGCAATCACCCTTGCTATGGTGGCTGACTTCTCGATTGTGCAGCAACTTTCGCAAATTAATCGAAGCTACCGACAAACGGCGTTAGATATCGGCGCAAATTTGGAAGATGATGCCACTATAGAAGAAGCCAAAGAGCGTATTCAACAGGCACTAGCCCATATCGAACTGCCCACGGGTTACCAGTGGACACTAGATGGCAGCTTTTCACGCCAGGATGAGGCTAATGGGGTGATGCAAATGAATATGCTGCTCGCCTTGTGCATGATTTATGTGGTGATGGCGGCGCTGTTTGAATCACTCGTGCTGCCTACCTCGGTGATTACGTCGTTACTTTTTTCATTTACCGGCGTCTTTTGGGCCTTTATGGTAACGGGTACATCCATGTCGATAATGGGCATGATTGGCATGCTGATTCTCATGGGTATAGTGGTCAACAACGGGATTGTATTAGTCGATAGAATTAATCAACTGGTTAATGAGGGAATAACCCTATATGACGCCGTTGTGCTGGGCGCACAATCTCGCATTAGACCTATTCTAATGACAGTGGCAACAACCGTACTCGGTCTAGTACCGCTAGCAATGGGCGCAACAAGAATAGGTGGCGACGGACCGCCTTACTCACCAATGGCCATTGCCATTATTGGTGGGCTAGTGTTCTCCACCATGACCAGTTTATTTTTGGTACCACTTGCTTATGTGTTGCTACTCAAGCTGCGTTTTAATACTCAGCGAATGATAGTCAACGGACAAGCTAGAATAGCTAAACTTATTAAAGTGTGAATAGTGTAGTTACGATGACTAAGCCGTAAATAGTGTTAAGCATTACTTACGTAGCGGGTGTTTCTGCTGATAAAACATAACAGCGCAGTCACCCGCTAATTTAGTAAACGCACAATTAACTACGTGACGTTAGGTATTCGTGAACTGAGTTGGCATCACGCTCAACAGAGAACTTGATTAAGTTAACACCATTACATGTTAAACCGTCTTCTGCAGTTACCATACGTAAAACTTCACGTTGGCTTGCACCAATACGGCCTACGTTACGGGCAAGGCTTGAACGCAATACTTTAATATCATCAAGTACTACCGCTTTACAGAAACCAGAAAATTGTGTTTCGCCTACAAAGCGTACGTCTTTTACTGGGGCAGCGTTAGCATTAACAGCAAAAGCTAGTGCAGCAGTAGCCGCTAAAGTTTTAAGTAATTTCATCATTAGATCCTCAAAGGTTTTGGCAAACTCGTAAAAGCAGTACAAGGAAGGTATTCCCTGAGTGCCCTTTATTTATGACCTAAAATGGAAACTAATGCTGTTTAAAGATTGTATAAGGCGAGTAAACTAACGGTAAATCAGAATGTTACAAAGTCTTTAACGAACTATAGGTTTGATTTATAAAGGATTATCAATACCAATTATATTTCTTTGTTATAAATAGGCGGGTTTTACTATCAAAACGGTCTAATACTTTTGTATATTTCTGTTAATAAAAAGCACAGCAGTATGAAATTTTCACAAAAAAAAGCGGGCTGACTCAAGAAAAAACCGTCCACCCGCTTATTTTTGTTGTAATAAAACTACATTTTACTCGTATTTTCTCAACCGCTTGGTAGAAATCGCATCTATATAAGCATGCCACGAGGCATAACCGATAAGAGGCATTAATACGATAAAGCCAATAAACTGTGTTACGAACCCTATTACTACCGCAGTGAATATTATTGCGCCCCAGATAAGCATGGTTATTTTGTTAACCCAAACCGCGTTGACACTGGTGAGCAGCGCAGTGGCTAAATCCACTTTACGTTCCATCAAAATAGGTTGAGTGAACGCTGTAATGAACAACATCAACATGGTAAATCCAGCCCCTACTATTGAGCCAAGTACCAAGAATGGCATTAGGCTTTGAAGGGTAGTTTCTATATTAGATGGATACAATGCATGAATGAGGGATGCGACTCTCAGCCAAAATATCATCATTACCATGAGCAAAATACCAAACCCCCACTCGTTGACTGCGTTTCTTCGCATAGAGCGCAATGAATGTAAAAAGCTTGGTTTGTGGCCTTTCTCTAATTCCCAGCTTATATCGTATAAGCCTGCTGCTAAAAATGGACCAACCAACATAAAACAAACGATGGCGGGCATTATTACTAAGTGCCAACCAGTCATTTCTACTAAGTACATTATGAACCAAGGGATCACCGCGAACATAACGCCATAAACCGCAGTCAAAACAGGCGTACGCATTGCATCCCGTAAGCCTAGTGAAAGCCATTTTATAGGATCGCCTATATCGAGTTCCTTACAAGGAATTACCCTTGCAATACCGCTTTGTGTTATCGCATTTTCTGGGGTTTCTTTAAAATGGTGCGACATAATGAGAATTACCTCTGCTATTCCACGTAAAAGGTGTTGGCGCGCCCATACTAATGCGCCGTACTTATACGATAGGCCGATTCACACTATTTTACAATTAATTAACACTATTTTATCCTTTATGATAAGTATCTTTTTCTAATTAGCTGTTTAATCGCAGGTTTACTTCATGAAGAATATTTAAAATATGCATTTAAAAATTAAAATTTCGCTATTTAGGGGCTATTTTATGAGGTAAAGCTCACAGAGGCGTCCATTTTTTAATCAAATCGAAATATATTTCACGTTTTGCGTTAATTTAGGCTTCGCAAGGGTATGTGGTTTACGTTAACCTCAAGGTCTGTAAATTAATCAGATAGACCATGAAAACTGTATCTCGCTCACATAAATTAGATAACGTTTGTTATGACATTCGAGGACCCATTGCGGCGCAAGCTCGAAAAATGGAAGATGAAGGCCACCGTATTTTAAAATTAAATATAGGTAACCCTGCCCCATTTGGTTTTGAAGCCCCCGACGATATTCTTAAAGACGTTATTCATAACCTGCCCACTTCTCAAGGATATTCAGATTCAACGGGAATTTACGCGGCACGTGTAGCAGTAATGCAGTATTACCAACAGCGTAACATTCAGCATATTCGTGTAGACGATGTTTACATTGGTAACGGCGTTAGCGAATTAATAATGATGGCCATGCAGGCGCTACTTAATCATGGTGACGAAGTACTGATCCCAAGCCCAGATTATCCATTGTGGACAGCGGCAGTAAGCTTATCTTCTGGCTCTCCAGTACATTATAGATGTGATGAACAAGCGGGTTGGTTCCCTGACTTAGACGACATAAAAAGCAAAATTACCAGCAAAACACGGGCTATTGTACTAATTAACCCGAACAACCCTACTGGCGCAGTGTACGACAAAGCCTTGTTGCAAGACGTCGTCGATTTAGCAAGAGAACATGGATTGGTTGTTTTCAGTGATGAAATCTACGATAAAATTTTATACGACGATGCCGAGCACACCTGTATTGCCTCTCTTGCTGACGATGTATTTTTCGTAACGTTCGGCGGATTGTCGAAAAACTATCGTGTTGCAGGGTTTCGCTCTGGTTGGTTAGTGGTAAGTGGCAACAAACGTTTAGCAAGAGATTACATTGAAGGCTTAAATATTCTGTCGTCTATGCGGATGTGTGCAAACGTTCCCTGCCAAAGTGCAATTCAGACTGCGTTAGGGGGCTATCAGAGCATAAACGATTTAGTGAAAGACACGGGTCGCCTTCGCATTCAGCGGGATGTGGCGGTAGACATGCTAAACAGTATTGACGGTATACACTGCGTTAAGCCTAAAGGTGCTATGTATTGCTTCGCTCGCGTTGATGAGAAAAAATTCAACATAAACAATGATGAGCAGATGATTTTAGATTTGCTGCGCGCTGAAAAGATTCTATTAGTACACGGTAAAGCATTTAATCTGACTGACGGCGTTTATTTCCGTTTAGTGTTTTTACCCCACAGTGATGTGCTAGTTCCGGCGCTTCACCGTATAGGTAACTTCTTTCAACACTATCAACAAGGCGCTTAGCCGTTCGCGGGACGCTTACCAATAGCGGCCCTGCTCTTTTGCTTCCCTTTCGACTAGGAACCATTTAATGAAAGAAAAAAGCACATTTTTGGCGTGGATCACTAGGATGCCACTGTTAGAACGATGGGCATTGATGCACTGTTTTCAACAGGAGAATGTATCAGAGCATTGTCACCAAGTGGCTGTAATAGCGCACCTACTGACTGTTATAAAAAACAAACGCTTTAACGGAAATCTCAACCCTGAAAGAGCGGCAATCCTGGCCCTATATCACGAAGTATCGGAAACTAAACTCCAAGATATCAATACCAACACAAAGTATCATAACCCCGAGTTTACTAAGGCATTCAAGACACTTGAAAATATTGCTGAGAAAGAGTGCTTAGCGACGCTACCTGAAGATCTTCGAGATGAAATGGAGTCGTTGATTGTGCAATCTAAGGTCGACCCTGAGTACAAGGCTATCGTAAAAGCTGCTGACCTACTTCAGGCTTATGTTAAAACAAAAAATGAGCTTCGTTTCAATAACGATGAATTTTGTCATGTAGAAGAGCACCTTACAGCCAAATTACAAGCACTAGAATCTAGCATGCCAGAAGTGAAATGCTTCATGGATATATTCCTAGATAGTTGCACCACTACGTTAGACAAATTGTCAGAAACTTAGACGCCCGATTTCCTTAGCCCTTTATCCCCTAAACCTCTTAGCACGTTAGGCATACTTACTATTACAGTATGCCATCTAAAATATGGCCTTATCCCAAAGGCCATAACGATTATGTATATTCCCCTTTGGTAAACTTAACCCAATGAGTAAAGCACCAGAAAAGATACTAGATGCAATAGCCATAGCGCCTACACTATAAATAAACGGGGTAACAAACAACGCACCTCCCAACGGAATAAGCACATATCTAAACGCTCTCCCTGTTTCTGCCAACGCTGTGACAACCACCGTTATTACCAATGCACCAATAAGATGGTCTGCGTTGGCCATGCCTCCCTCTGCCCCCAAGGTCATTCGAGTAAACATTAGCCATATACCAATAGGTACGCATAAAACCAAACCTATTGGAAATGTCACACCGCCACCTACCAAGTCTTTTATTATGGTGCCTACGGGGCGCTCGAACTCAGAACGTTCAATCTTTTCGGCTGTACCTTCATCGGTATCACCGGTAAACAATATTCGTAGAAGAGGACGACCTTGCTTTTTGCGACGATACAAAAACGCTGATGTTGCCACTAATTCATCTAATGAATAAGGGATTTGAATTAGCATGGCCGCCGCTGCAATCAAACAGAGCGTACACCATGTACCTAATAAGATTGGTTGAATGATAATGAAGAGTATAGAAATAGCGCCTAAGGGAACTATCATGATCCCAAAGAGCATAACTAACCACGGCATAGTCCGCCAACGGCGGGTAGAGCCCATTATTCCTGTGAGAATTTCAAGTGCGTAAGTCATTGCCCCAAGACCTGCGTCTGGAACCGGCCATGCTTCTGAAAATGAGGATGTGATAATTTCCTCGGTACCATTTTGCGGGTCTGAAGCAACCCCAGTAAAGAATGGGTCCCAAACTGCATCAATGTGACCGAGTTGGTACGCACATAAATACCGCGATATAAGGAACCCAACAAAGGCTAAGGCTATAACTGGCATCCGCTGTAACCATCCTGATGGATTAAAATCCCAACCCGGCGGTACATTTGGACCCGTTTCCGCTGCCACGTTAGCCACTCCTGGTGTAGGTCTAGTGCATACAGCGAAACCAATTATCAACATACCGACCAAAGTGTCATTCAAATACCCTGCGGCACTTGGTGCCCAAAATATCAAAGGAGCACACAACAGCCAAAACCCGACTAAGCCAGCGCCCCATCGTGCCCACCCCATCCTCCATGACAGCGACATGCATGAGAAAAACATTAACGCAAATGCGCTTATATAATTGCTGACACTCATGGCTTGCGATACATAGCCCAAGATGGATGGCGCACTCAGCAACCAAAACGCGAGTCCTATATTAAGAAAATGTGCCCATAAAAAGTTTTGATGTTGGTCACGGTAACGTTTCTCATTCTGCTCTCGTACTGTGTGAGAATTTTTATCTTTTTCGCTACTTGTTTGTATCCAGTCAGGGCGAGTAATACCGTTCTTTTTATACCAAGCGGAGGGATCGGCTTTCAAATGACTCGTTAAACTCTGTAATTTATCGAAGATTTTATGTTTAGGCTGCCAATTTAATTGCGTTTTCGCACGGGAAATATCGAGATGATAATGTTGCGATGCAAGATCAATCATAAAAGGCTTAATGAACGGCTTTTCCCCATGATCGATTGCATCCGGGACAACTGGCTCAGTTTTCACCTGCATCCAAGCACCTGCTTTCGCGAACATGTCTGGCACATTGACAGTATTCCACTGTGTCTCACCGAATAATAAGTTACCAATTCTGTTTTGTAATGCCTGGTAGCTCATGACTTCTTCTTCGCCCGCCAAAACAACATGCGCTTTTGGCAGTGACTCTCGTCTTTCAATGACTTTTTCAAACACGTTTATCATGTCTTCTTGATGTATAAACGACTGACCAGCCATAAGGTCGCCAGCATACACATGGCTTTTCATATCCCGTTCATACACTCTCGCAATTTGATGAGACAAGGTAGGCACCGCGGTTTCATCATCGTATAACCCAGCTAGACGTAATATTGTGTAGGGTATTTTATTGTCATTTTTTATGATTACGTTTTCGGTACGGGCTTTCGATTTGGGATATTCCCATGCGGGCTCAACAGCTGTATCTTCATCGACTTTTTGACCTGGCACCCCCGCTTTGTGTACCAACATGGTGGAGGAATAAACAAAGCGTTTAACTTCAAAGTTGGCGAGACCATTTAAAAGGCGCTTAGTCCCTTCAACATTTACCTCTTCATATAACGGGTTAGGCTTACCTGTAAAATCAAAATACGCTGCCAAATGCACCACTGCCGCAATTTGTTTTCCGTGATATTCGCGAATTTTATGCAAGGCCAACTCGATTGATTCATCTGAGGTTAAATCGCATATGTAGCTCTCATCTGCGCTCTCACATTCATCGCGGTCCAATCCAATTGTGGTGTAGTTAGTACTTAGTTGCTGACAAAGGTGAGTGCCTATATTTCCAGAGGACCCCGTTATTAAAACGAGTGGCTTACCAGTATCTTGAGAATCGGTTTCATTATTCATAGAGAGGTCCGTTGAGTGATCCATTTAGATGCCCTTTGAGCAATTCACAATTCACGTAACATGACAAGATAAAAATATCTTTTCGTGCAGTTAGTTTGCCACTTGTCCAGCACCTGTTTGGCGATACCGCCGTTCATCGCTGTGCATCAATAATTCAGGACTCATCGGACCTATTCTGGCTCATTCAGATTGTATGATTATTGCCGCCCTGTTCGCGTGTATGCGCAATATTTTCGCCCTCCGGTAATTTTTTACATGCATTAGTCAAAGAGGCATTGTGACTTATGCATAAAATCTTTTTAAACGTTTGATACGGCTCGGATATCGGGTTCAAACCTTAAATAACCATTCCGCCGTCGCCATTTTGCTGCATTAAATTATGTAGATGCTGGTTGACCAGAATAAATAAGCTGGGATGTTCTGGCTAGGATCATGCAACGTGCAAAAAGTGCAAGAAGCTGTTTAGGCGAACACACTTTATTTCAAGATTTGAAATCAAGCCTTACAAGTGGTGATAACCGTGCTGAGGTGTTATCAGCGCGCTATAAGTCTTCGATTAAGATGGGATTCGAGGCGAAAAGCAAAGATTTGGCTACGTGTAATTATTACAAACCGCCTAAGTAATATTTACTCCGCTTCTTTTGTAAATGCTTCAAATAATAAGTACCTAGGTGTTCTGAAGTCGGGATAGAACAATCAAATGGAGATAGGTTATAAAAGATGCACTTTTGGTCCGAAGTTAGTCGTAAAGCCATCTATGTAGGCATGTTGTTGCTATCAAATATACCTTTGCTGTATGCGCAAAGCCAATCTGCTATTGAACCTGCCAGTGCCCAAGCACGAGGGATCAGCTACATCTGGTGGAGTATGTTTTGGGTTGCGGTAGCGGTTTTTATTGCCGTTATGCTTATATTAGCTTGGGGCCTGTGGCGTGGAAAAGCTGACAAACCTACTCATCTTAGTTACCTCGCCAGCCGTAATTTGGTCATCGTAGCTGGCGTAGCGGTACCTTTGATAACCGTTATATGCTTAGTGGGCGGTAGCTTATTTTTAGGCCGTACATTATCGGAAAAACCACCAGCGGACGCACTCGAAATACGTATCACCGGATGGATGTGGTGGTGGCAAATTGAATACCTTGATGAAAACTCAAACACTATCGCGACCACTGCGAACGAATTGCATGTCCCCGTCAACAAGCCCATTCAACTTTACCTAGAAAGTGGTGATGTTATCCATAGTTTCTGGGTGCCCCAATTACACGGCAAAACCGACCTTATTCCTGGGCGCACAAACTCAAGTTGGTTTGAGGTTGATGTTTCAGGCACCTTCCGCGGGCAATGTGCTGAATTCTGTGGATTACAACATGCTCTTATGGGGTTTTTGGTGGTCTCTGAGCCTCAAGCTGAATTTGATGCCTGGTTGGCAAATCAGCAAACCCCATCAAGTGCACCATCTACTAGTGAAACTACAGCGGGTCAACGGGTCTTCTTTGAAGCAGGTTGCCAGCATTGTCATACTATTAAAGGCACAGACGCAACGGGCACTGCAGGCCCCGATTTAACCCATCTAGCGTCTCGACAATCAATCGCTTCAGTTACTAGGCAAAACAGTAGAGCACATTTGGGTGGATGGGTCGCTGATCCTAATGGAATCAAGCCTGGCGCAAAAATGCCTATGTCTCAATTGGAGCCTGAGGAACTATCCAACCTACTGGATTACTTACAGAGCCTGAATTAATCACACTGAACGACAGCAAAGAGTGCGTTAAACCGCGGTTAAAAACACTTGATAAAAAGGGATTGAGCTTGAAAAATCAACCACAAACTGAACAAGCTATTTTCGATGACCAAGACGGTTCTGAACCTATTTTAGATAAAACGTGGCTGTCACCTCCTGGTTTCTTTGGCTGGTTCACCCATGTAAACCAACGTCAAATTGGCTTTCGCTTTGTTGTCACATCTCTCATTTTCTTCGCCTTAGGCGGGCTTCTCGCGCTAATGATGCGATTACAGTTGGTACAGCCAGAAAACACCTTAATGGGGGCTGAGTTTTACCATCAAATAATGACAATGCATGGCACCACCATGATGTTCTTCTTTGCGGTGCCGGCCATGGAAGGGCTGGGTATCTACTTAGTGCCCTTAATGCTTGGTACTAGAGACATGTCGTTTCCCCGGCTTAATGCATTTGGTTATTACGTTTATTTGATCGCTGGTATCACATTGTATTTGGCGCTCTTTCTGGGAATGGCACCCAATACGGGCTGGTTTAGTTACGTCCCTTTAGCGGGCATTGAGTATTCCCCAGGGCGAGGGGTGAGTTTCTGGACGACCATGATCACCTTTATCGAGATATCAGCGCTTACAGCGGCAGTTGAGTTAATTGTTACCATTTTAAAACAACGAGCGCCGGGAATGACGTTAAATCGAATGCCAATTTTCGTTTGGTCCATACTGGTTATGTCGTTCATGATTGTATTCGCTATGCCCACCGTAATGGTAGGTAGCGTATTACTGGCACTAGACCGCACATTTTCTACTCAGTTTTTTGTGGCTACGGGTGGCGGCGACCCACTGTTATGGCAACACTTATTCTGGTTTTTTGGCCACCCCGAAGTTTACATTATTGTAGTACCGGCGCTCGGTATTGTATCCACTGTCATTTCAACATTCTGTCAGCGAGAAGTGTTTGGTTATACCGCGGTTGTGCTATCGATGGTTACCATAGGTTTCGTGTCTTTTGGATTGTGGGTACACCACATGTTTACCACAGGTTTACCTCACTTAGGGCTAAGCTTTTTCACCGCAGCAAGCGCTATGATAGCGATCCCCAGCGGGGTGCAGATTTTCTGTTGGATTGCCACGCTATGGGGTTCAAAAATTCAATTTAAAACGCCCATGCTATTTATTATGGGCTTTTTTGCTGTGTTTGTTATTGGCGGTTTAACTGGGGTAATGGCCGCCTCAATTCCATTTGATATGCAAGCTCACGATAGCTATTTCGTAGTTGCTCACCTCCACTATGTTCTTATCGGTGGAGCAGTATTGCCGTTTTTTGCAGGTTTATATTACTGGTACCCTAAAATGACAGGTTCGATGCTAAATGAGCGCTTAGGACGCTGGAGTTTTTGGCTTATATTTATAGGGTTAAATCTAACCTTTTTTCCAATGCATCAACTAGGGCTTGATGGCATGCCTAGGCGGGTTTATACCTACTTACACAACATGGGCTGGGGAGAAGTTAACTTTTTCGTAACCTGTGCCGCGTTTTTAATGGCGTTCGGTTTTTTACTCACCTTTATCAATACGCTTATCAGCCCCTATCAATCTCGCGCTGCTAGCAGTAACCCCTGGAATGCAGATACCCTTGAATGGTGGGCTCAATCGCCCCCGCAAAATTACAATTTCAGGCATCTTCCTGTTATTAGCAGTCGCACACCACTTTGGCAAAAAGTGCCTTTGCAAAAAGTAACCGGGATCCGTGCTGATCGCCGCGAAATAATCATCACAACTTTGCTAGACGCAAAACCCCAGGGGGTGTGTATTATGCCCTCACCTACTTACTGGCCATTTGTTCTGGCATTAACCGTTGGGTTTGGTTTTCTAGGGTTTATGTTTAAGCCTATTTTATTTGTGGTTGGTTTCTTTCTAAGCTTTTTCGCTATTGTGGGGTGGTTGTGGCCTACAAGACCTTGGCTAGAAGAAAAAGAGCCTAAAGACGGTCATCCTGTCAGAGGTTTACAGTCATGAGCGAACAAATGAATAGCATGAGCGAACAAATGAATAGCATGAGCGAACAAATGAATAGTGAGCGCCCAGATAATAACTCAGATGTGGACGTATCCAACTTTTCACGGCATTTAAATGGTCATAATGCACCTATCTGGTGGGGAATTATCGGCCTAATATTAATTGAGCTTAGCGTGGTCTCAGCGTTTACCGTTACCTATCTGTATTTATATATGCAGCACCCTCAGTGGCCCCCTAATGATATTCCTGCGCCACCTTTGCTTATTCCGACCTGGTCGATGATTTTAATGTTGCTAAGTTGCGTAACTATGTATCTAGCGGGTAAAGCTGTTGAAAAAAATCAGGCTAAGCACTTTGTTGTATATACCTTCGCGTCGGTGGTCATGGCTTGTTCGGTGTTGTGGATACGGTGGTTGCAATTTGGCAACTTTGAAATGCGCTGGGATCAACACGTCTATGGATCTTTGCTGTGGACCATTTCGGGTTTTCACTTTATTCATATTGTTTCTGCTGCCATCGGCACCGCTGCCATCGGCCTTTTTGGTATGGCCGGCTTTTATACCAGACAACGCCAGATTGGCGTAGTAGTCGATACTATGTATTGGAACTTTGTCGCCTTTGCATGGCTTCCTTTTTACTTAGTACTGTATTTCTTTCCTAGGTTATAAATAATGACTAAACCCGTTTCACTTAACCGAGTTGGTTCCGGATACCTTTGGCGTTTTTGGTTCATTGCCATCGCAGCGTGGGCACTGCAACTGTTTATCTGTTACGCCCTTGTAGAATGGCACTGTGCCAGACCCAGCACTTTTTCTGAGCAAACATTACAGCGGATTGTAGGTATTGTTACCGCTGTATGCTTTGTCGCGGCACTCGTAAACCTGCGTTACGCGTTTCGCTATTATCGACAACTCAAGAAACAAAAAAGCAGCCAGTCGCGGGAAATATTCATGTCCTCGGGTGCCTGCATAATGAGCGGGTTTTTAGCCGCAGTGATTTTGATGCAAGGTTGGCCAACCTTACTTCTAGCCGCCTGTAGCAGTGCGGGAGGATAACAAAGCATGCTAATTCGCACATTAAGTTTATTGGTAGCCCTATTGCCCTTTAGCAGTTTTGCGCATGTGGTTAATGTACCTCTATCATCACAATATAGCTTTCTATCCATAGATCCGGTTTCAGCACTATTGTTGCTGATTATCGCTATCTGCTATTTTCGAGGCAGTCGAAAAATCAGTAAGCGAGTAGAATCGAAGCAAAAGCAATATCGCCGACAAATGCGTTGGTTTTGGTCAGGTTGGTTAACCCTGGTGATCGCTTTAATTTCGCCGATTGATTCTATCGGGGAGAAACTATTTTCAGTACACATGGTGCAGCACGAGATGTTGATGATGATAGCCGCACCTTTGCTAGTGTTATCTCGACCAGAACAAACCATTTTGCTTGGTGGGCGAGGTTTTCTAACCCCTATCGTGCACAGCTTTACCGGTCGTTCACCGCGTATGCTACGGTTTTACCGTCAATTAGCTACCCCCCTCTGGGGCTGGCTAATACACTTTTTCGGCCTTTGGCTATGGCATTTACCTTTTCTGTTAAATGCCAGTTTAACCAGTTCTTGGGTGCATAGCTTACAGCATGCCACATTTTTACTCATCGCTTGGTTATTCTGGTATTCAATTTTCCGTCTCGATAAATCTAATTCGATGTCAGCAGTTATCTCGTTATTCACCACCGGTATTCATGCGAGTCTGTTAGGCGCCTTGCTGACATTCTCACCTAGCATCTGGTACAGCCCTTACGCGCACACTACACAGCAATGGGGGCTTAGTCCTATTGAAGACCAACAGTTAGGAGGACTCATTATGTGGATGCCTGCAGGAATTGTTTTCATCCTAGCGGCCCTAGTGACCTTGGCGCGGTTATTGCGTTCTACGAATGATAGTGATGGTCGCATTGGTAGCACCGCCGATATTGACGAGAAAGAAGCGGTCGAAACCCATCAAAGCAGTAAATAAGGGAGTAGTGAATTGCAAAAGTTAAACGTGTCCACTTGTGTTTTGACCACTTTTTCGAGTTTACGTCTCGCGTTTTCTAGCTCCTTAAGTGCTGCGATAGTTATTACATTCGGTATTTGGGCTTTCCCCATCAGTGCGCAGTCCATCGATGCGCAGCTAGAGCAAGGCAAAACTCTTATGATCACCAAAGGCTGTAGCAGCTGCCACCAATTAACTAAATTGCCTGCCGCCAAGGGATTAGTAGGGCCGCCGTTAGACAAAATGGCCTCGCAAAGTTATATAGCTGGTGTACTACCAAATTCCCGCGAGAATTTGACGAAATTTCTGCTCGATCCCAAAAAGTTTCACAGTGATACTGCCATGCCTACGCCCGATATTTCTGAACAAGAAGCTCGTCACATCACGGATTATTTGTTCAAAGAGTGATTTTTAACCATGACTAAAACGATTAATATTAAGCTCAACAAGCGATTTTATTCATTAGCAGGCGTTGTACTGGCGCTCATAGCTGCTGTGATATTTAGTTTGGTTTATTTTGGCGTGTACAACGTTTCCGCGCTGACCGGACACACGACACCGGTTTATAAGTTTCTAGAACATGCACGTATTCAAGCGGTAGATGCCCGGGTAGACGAGCAAGTTCCAGATTTAACCCTGTTTGACTGGCAAAGGTCTGGCTTGAAAAACTACCAGCGACATTGTATTGCATGCCATGGCGCACCCGGTGTTGCACCCGAGCCGTTTTCGCTTGGCATGATGCCACCACCAAGTGCTATTGTACGCGTGGCTGGCCAGCGTTCACCCGCTGAATTATATTGGGTGATAGAAAATGGCATAAAAATGTCGGGTATGCCAGCTTGGAAATATCGTTTAACCCAAGAGGAATTATGGGAATTGGTCGCCCTGGTTAAGGTGTTGCCCACATTGTCAAAAGCTGAATATGCCCAATTGGCAGACCATAACTTCGCTATTGAGGGTGTCGAGAGTGTACTTGCCAACCAGCAAGACGAAACGGCTATTATGCAGTCTAGCTTAGCAGAGCCTCGTGCTACACAAGCACTTTCTGGGCAAGTTGCAATGCAACAATACAACTGCTCTAGTTGCCATGTTATCGATGGTATTGCATCTGCAAGCTATCATGTTGGTCCCCCCTTAAATAATATGGTAAATAGACGATTTATTGCCGGTACCTTGCCAACCACGCGAGAAAATCTGATCCAGTGGATTATGGACCCACCACATTTTAAGCCTCAGAGCCTAATGCCCAACCTAAGGGTTAAGCGGAACCACGCTGAAGCCATGGTTGATTACTTGTATGAAATCGCTGATGAAAAATAGTCGCTTTATATACTACTCAAACTATGCGCTAGACATACATAGTATTAGTGAATAGTATCAAGGTATCTATTTGAATTTTTATGCTATTTAGTGCCTGACATTCAGGTTATTAACCTTTGTGCACGATAAAATTCTTTTACGTTATTCGGGCGGTTTTCCCTACCCAACACTTTCGTTAAGTGACACCGTGTCTGAAGAATCCAATACAGGTTGATACTTGTCTAACAATACCAATCTAGCTAGCATAAATGTTGAATGTTAAGGAATGCATGCAGTGACAGTACAAAGATGGGAACAGGAATTACACGCTCGCCGCTTGCCGCGAAGTGTTTCACGAGACGGCGACCATCGTAACCCTTACCAGCGGGATAAAGCGCGTGTACTGCACAGTGCCGCGTTTAGACGCTTACAAGCCAAAACCCAAGTATTGGGGGTTGGACTAAGTGACTTTTATCGCACTCGCCTTACCCATTCTTTAGAAGCCGCGCAAATAGGTACCGGTATTACTGCGCAGTTATGCGGTAAGTTTCCAGATATTGCCAGTAAATTGGCCCTTGATGCTACGCTTATTGAAACCCTATGCTTAGCCCATGATATTGGCCATCCGCCTTTCGGAAGAGAACACCAATTTTGTATCTTTTAATACAGGAAGGAAGCTTGAAGCCTTATAAAACATATCATTAAGCTAAAAGCTATACATACAATTTACCACATACAAATTTCAAAAGTCAAGTTTAACTAGATAGATCATCCAAACTAGCCAAGCAGTTTTGTTCAAATAGATCCATGAACACACCTACTTCTGGCATTTCTTCTTTATATGCGTCAACTTTATCAGATAAGCGTTTTTTAACAGATACGAATTCCGGGTTATGGAATTTAAGTTCATCGCACGCTTTGAAATAAGCAGTAAGAACATCTGCCGCTTTTACCAGTTTCTTATATTCTTTATCTACCTGTTTCTGAATAACCAGCTCTTTAAACAGAGGTTTTAATTTTTCGGGAAGGGTGTTTAGGCACTCAATCTCAGCCAAATCTTCAATTTTCTTGAATTCCTCGGTTAATGCTGGAGAGCTGTATTTTGTAACGTGGTTGATATCTTGAAGTTTAGTTTCAGAAACTTCATGGTATAAAGCGATTGTAGCCGCCTTCTCAGGACTTATTTGACCACCGCAGTACACATTTTTTATAGTTGCTAAGAGATGAGCGATAACAGCAACTTGATGGCTATGTTCTGCAACATTTTCTTCTTTCATTAAGTGCATAGGAGACCAGCGCTTAATGAGGTTCATACGAAGTATCCATGCTAAAAACGAACTATTTTTCACTACAAAACCTCTCAAATAAAATTAAAATTCTCACCATTTCAATATTTAAAAAAACATTATGCTCCCCCACTTGAAGGTTCAAGTGGAATCAATCTATAAAAATGTGTACTTAGCCTTCTTCTGAAATTTGATTAAGCGTTCGGTTGATTGTTGAACGACTAACTTTGTACTTTTTTGCTAAGTTAGAAATGGATTCTAGATATAGTTTTCATTATATCGTTAGCTTGTTTTTTTATATAATACTGGTAACCTACCTAGGCTTACCTTGAGCTTTTGCTTCTTCGCGGCCTTCAGCATTTCTGCTTCTGATAAGATCACGTTCTAGTTGAGCGAATATTCCACATAGGTTAATTATCGCTACTGAAAAAGGGTTATCACTGCTTACATTAAGTGAGACATCTATGGTTTTTAGATTTGCACCTTTACGATGGATATGCTCTATTGCTTCCAGAATAGACTTTAAAGAGCGACCTAATTGGTCAAGACGAGTTACAATAACCTCGTCACCATCTCTTATATAATCAATAAGCCCTTTCAGCATCTCATCCTAACTGAAGTACTAGAGTGTTTACCCTGAAAGATTCTCTCACAGCCAAATTCATTTAATTTAGTAAGTTGAATATCAAGCTCCTGTTCTTGAGTTGATACTCTGACAAAACCAACTTCCATATATTATCTAGCTTCAGCCAACTCTAAAGATGCGGCTATCTCGTACTCATCATCTGTTTGATTTCCATAGATATCTCCGCGATGAATATCATAGAACGTTGCAAAGTCAGGAATATCCGAAACTATATTCCTTCCCCATTTAGATTTATAAATAATGTTGTTAGTACTTAAATGCTTAATTAATTCGTGTGCCTCTGAACTTAATGACACTCGTTCAAGTACCTTATAAGTTTCTTGTCCATATTCGCAAATGTGAGTGGTATTACCTTCTTCCACTATTACTCTAAATGGATCTCTTAAAATTTCTTTTAACTCTTCGAATGATAGCTTTCTAATTTCTTTAATTTCACTCATATACATGTCCGATTATTATAACTTTCTGACACCATACCAAACAGGTATCCGAAAAAACAACAACTTTCTGACACTTACAATTATTTGAATTTTACTGATTCTTGACATGACAATTAGATAACTACGCATTCTATTGATGTAGTATTTATGAATGTATGGTTTAACTATGGTAGTCATATCTGCTCTTACAGGTTCGAAGAATTCGTTCTCATCTTATCTGACAAGCAACTATGAGCGAAAATCGGACGATCTCTCTAGCTCGTTTTTGGACAGAAATGAGTTAGAGCCGACCAGTGGCTCTGTGCCAAAAGCGGACTTGGTACAAAAACAAAGGCACCTCATGTATCAAAAGGTGCCTTCTTATTTTGTTAAAAGTTGTTTTTATTTTTAACCGCTATAACTTGACCATTTTTTGCAATTTGGAAGTAAAGCTTATCTTCGTTGCTAGCATTAGATGCACTAACTACGTAGAAATTGTCTTCAACGCTAGCAATCGAAAGTTGCGACTTATCAATATTTTTCCATGACTCATCTAACTTACCAACTTCAAAACCAGCGTCTTTAAATGTCATCTTTTGAATATGTGTTGCAGCGATGCTAACAGCTTTCTGACCGCTGATGACACCATGATCTCCATGTGCCTGTACATTACTAGTTAGCAAGGCACCACAAAGCGCAACGATTGATATTAGTTTGTTCATTTTAGTCTCCATTTTGTATGAAATTCGTAAAGTTAAATTCGTTATTGTTTAAGGCCAATAACTTCGTATTGCCCTTTGACCATTAGCTGTATTGAAACTGGCTTGTCTGATTTGTTTTTCCAGTACCAGCCATGAGAGCCTTCAAATGGCGTGGTATAACTACCTTTCATTTCATTAGTAGTAGCAATAACATAGCTTTCAAAATATCCCGTTGTGTCACCTTCTGGCTCACCATGTAAATCGAAGTACAATGGAACACCATCGGTTAACCATTCATAAGTCATTTTTTCATGCTGCTTCATATAAAATTTATATTCGATGCCGCGTCCCGCAGGGACTGTCACTTCTATTGTTTGAAACTCATCCGTGCCTTTAGTTGTCTCTAATGACGTTGTTTCCACTTCAGCCGCTTGTGCAAGTGCTGTTAAACCTAACTTGTTTCCAATACCTGTCGGATCGATGTTGTACTCTGCTGGTAAGATAAAGGTAACCAGTGCAATAGCCGCGACAACGACTGCTGAAATACTCGCTTTAACGAGTGTTTTGGTACTAACTGTATGTTGCATAAAATTCTCTTTTATTTCTGTATTTCTATAAGTTAAAAATCGATTAAATGGTAAAGTAACCAGCAAGTTGTAAGCCCATCAACATCACACCAGCACTCATTAGTGCGGTATTTGTGACTGTCGAAAAGCGTTGAAATGAAGGCAGTTTTCGCCATGCATTTATCATGATCAAAATAAGTGCGAGCGCAGCAAATTGACCAAGTTCAACACCTAAGTTAAAGGCAATCAGGTTGGTAATAAGACCTTCATCAGCTAGGCTAAACTCTTGTAATTTGGTAGCTAAACCAAAGCCATGAAACAGACCGAAAATCAGCACCGCCCATTGGGTATTAGGCTGCCAATTAAAGCAAAGCTTAAAGCCACCTAGATTATCGAAGCCCTTATAAATTACGGAAAAACCGATAATGGCATCAATTAAATAAGCATTGACCTGTATGTCACTTAACACACCAAATAACAGGGTTGTACTATGCCCAATAGTAAACATGGTGACGTACAACAGTACGTCACGGCTACGATATAAAAAGAAGATAACACCGACTAAAAACAGCAAGTGGTCATAGCCCGTTATCATATGCTTAGCGCCTATATATAAAAACGGGATAAACTGTACTCCATTATTTTGCTCTAAAAATGCTCTGGTTTTATCATCGACTCCGTGAGCAAAAGCTTCGATACTGACAAGCGCTAACAGCGCAATCGTCAGATAAGTCAGTACTTTAATCATGTTACTTGGCATCTTGAGACTCCAATACTTCAACATCAGTCAAAATAGACTCCTTTTCTTTATGTAAAATTCTGTATAAGGCAGGGATGACAAACAGAGTCAAAATCGTTGACGAAATAATGCCACCAATGACTACTGTTGCCAGAGGCCGCTGAACCTCCGAGCCTATGCCTGTATTTAACGCCATAGGAATAAAACCTAATGAAGCAACGAGTGCGGTTGTTAACACAGGTCGAAGACGCGTCAGCGCACCATCAAAGATTGCTTTATCAAGTGCCAAACCATCTTTGCGCAGTTCTCTGATAAACGACACCATAACCAGTCCATTTAGGATGGCGATGCCCGATAAGGCGATAAAGCCAACCGCTGCCGAAATTGAGAACGGAATATCACGTAGTAACAGCGCAGCAATACCACCAGTTAATGCAAGCGGAACCCCCGTAAAGATGATCATGGCATCTTTAAACGAGTTAAGGGCGAGGATTAATAAACCAACAATCATGATTAAAGTGACAGGTACAACAATACTCAGGCGCTCTGAAGCGGATTGCAGTTTTTGGTAAGTGCCGCCATATTCCACCCAATAACCAGCAGGTACTTCAACGTTTTCATTAATGGCTGCTTGTATGTCTGCAACAAAACTACCTAAGTCCCTACCACGAACATTGGCAGTTACTACCAATCTACGTTTACCATTTTCACGATTTATTTGGTTAGCACCCGATATCAGCTCAATATCAACCAATTCTTTAAGTGGTACTGTATGTCCATCAGCCAACGTTATCGGTAAATAAGGTATTGAATCGATATCATTACGTTTGGACTCTGTGAGCCTTACTACAATATCTGAGCGCACATCGCCTTGATAAAACTTACCTGCAACTGTACCGCCCATAGCCATTGCCACTTGAGACTGTACTTGGCTAATACTAATACCAAACTGCATCAGTTTTTCACGATTTGGCACAAGATTAAGCATGGGTAAACCAGTGGTTTGCTCAACTTGTATATCTACGGCACCTTCAACCTGAGAGATTGCACCCTCTATCTCACTGCCTAACGTAGTCAACGTATCAAAGTCATCACCAAACACTTTTATCGCAAGTTCAGCTCTCACCCCAGCTAACAATTCGTTAAAACGCATTTGTATTGGCTGTAAAAACTCATATCGGTTCCCCGGAATTGGCTCTACTAGCGCGGCTAACTCTTCTACAACTTGAGTTTTTGTCTTATCTGGATCAGGCCACAACTCGCGAGGTTTCAGGATAATGAAGTTATCTGCGACACTTGGCGGAACGGCATCAGTTGCAACGTCGGCAGTGCCTATTTTGGCAAAGACGCGTTCAACTTCTGGCATTTGTTTAATTTTATCTTCTAAAGATTCCTGAAGCGCGATTGCTTGAGACAATGACGTACCCGGAATTCGCAGCGCGTGCATGGCAATATCACCTTCATCCAAATTAGGCGCAAATTCACTACCTAACTTAGTTGCCTGATAACCTGAGAAACCCACTAATACTGTTGCGGCTATAACAACGAACCAACGGGCTTTTAAAACCCAGTTTAAAGCAGGCTTGTAAAGAACAGTAGCACCACGAATTATTGGGCTATGTTTTTCTTTCACAGGCTTTTTAAATAACAAGGCAACCATAGCGGGTACAAAGGTAACCGATAACACCATAGCGCTAAGTAACGCGATAACCACGGTGATCGCCATCGGGTGGAACATTTTGCCTTCAACACCCTCAAGAGCAAAAATGGGTAAGTAAACAGCGGTGATAATAAACACGCCAAATAGCGCTGGACGTATGACTTCCTTTGTGGCTTCGAACACGAGTTCCATGCGTTCTTTTAGCGGCAGAGGTTTGTTTCCTGCTTGACTTAGCCTGCGAAGACAATTTTCCACGATAATAATGGCACCATCGACTAACAAACCAAAATCTAACGCGCCTAAACTCATCAGGTTAGCACTCACGCGAGTTTGTACCATACCTGTTACTGTCATCAACATGGCAAATGGGATCACTAAGGCTGTTAAAAATGCAGCCCTGAAATTACCCAGTAGCACAAAGAGTACAACGATAACCAATATCGCCCCTTCGATCAGGTTAAGCTGAACCGTTTGTAGCGTTTTATCTACTAATTTAGTGCGATCATAAACAGCAGTTGCGACTATACCTTCTGGTAAAGTGGCGTTAATTTCCTTGAGCTTTTCTCCCACGGCATGAGCTACTGTGCGGCTATTTTCGCCAATAAGCATAAATACCGTACTCATCACCACTTCACGACCATTTTGTGTAGCAGCGCCAGTTCTAAGCCCTTTGCCGTTTTCAATATCGGCTACGTCTTTTATATAAATTGATGAACCATCAAGCGACTTAAGCGGAATATTACCAATGGCAGTCATATCAGTAACCTGACCGGGCAGCCTTAACAACCACTGTGCGCCATTTTGCTCAATAAAGCCTGCACCTTGGTTTTGGTTGTTTTGCGAAATTGCATCAACCACATCGGCTTGTGACAGCCCAAAAGCAAGTAACTTTTCAGGTTTGAAAGCGACTAATATTTCACGCTCAAATCCGCCTATCGGGTTCACTTCTACTACACCCGGCACCCGCATTAACTGTGGTCTTATTGTCCAGTCATGTACGGTTCGTAAATCCGTTGGTGTAATAGGCGTGCCATCAGCATGTGTAGCATCAGGCTCAGCATCAACAGTGAACATGAATATTTCACCAAGACCTGTCGCAATTGGCCCAAGTTGAGGCTCTAAGCCCAGCGGTAACTCAGCGCGTGCCGCTGATAAACGCTCATTAACAAGCTGACGGGCAAAATAGACATCAGTATCATCACTGAATATTGCAACCACTTGAGATAGGCCATAACGAGAAACTGAGCGGGTATAGGTTAACCCCGGTAAACCCGACAATGCGGTCTCTAACGGAAAAGTTACCCTTTGCTCAACTTCTAATGGCGTAAACCCAGCCGCTTCGGTATTGATCATTACCTGCACATTGGTGATATCAGGCACTGCATCAATCGGTAGTTTGGTAAAATTCCATATACCCAAACCTGACACAGCTAACACCATCACCATGACAAGGAATTTGCGCTTTATTGAAAAGCGTAAAATTGACTCCAACATTTATACACTCCTAGTGATCGTGTGATGCGCCAGACTTTTCAATGTCGGCTTTTAAGATGTAGCTATTGTTGGTCACGTATTCGGTTCCCGCTTTTAGGCCACCTAATACTTCAATCCATTCGCCTCCAGTGCGGCCCAACTCAAGCATACGAACTTCATACTGCTCACCCACTTTGGCGTAAACAACAGTAAAGTCTCTAAAACCTTGTAAGCCAACACGCTTTACAGCCAGTGGCACATCAATGGTTGCAACTTCAATGTCAGCTTTTACGAAGCCGCCTTCGGCAAGGTTACGACCTTCTAATTCGACCCAAACTATTCTTGCCTGATCATCTCTCACGCTAGGTTCAATAAATGACACCTCACCTACAAGGGGGTCCTCATGACCTTCAATGTTTAACGTAACTGGCGTTTCCAGTTTAACCTTGGAATAATCCGAAGGATAAACCGCTAATTTGGCAATATGGCGATTAAGATTGGTAATGGTGAGTAAGGTTTTACCATTAGTTTGCTCACCCGCGTTTGCGAATAACTGGGTAATAACACCGTTAATGGGCGCTTTAATAACGTAGGGCTTAAGACTTTCATTACTTTCTACTGTGAATAGCGTTTGCCCTTTTTTAACAATTTCACCGTAATTGACGTGTAATTTGGTGATTTCACCATCGAAACGCGCAGCAATGTTTCGCTTAGCGTCCACAGGTAAACTTAATTTTCCATAAGCGGGTATGGTTTGATGAATTGTCGCAGGGCCTGCGATTTCAGTGTTGATTTCCATTGCATCGGCAACTGCCTGTTCAATTGTGGTGCGACCCTCGAAGTTGTCATATCGCCAATTGTACTTTTTACCCTGATAAGTTGCTTCAATGGCAACAACAAAAGAGTGAGGCTCATAAATCACCATATCACCGCGAAGAAAGTCACCTTGAGCATTGAAGTTAATATCATCAGTGCCATCGCCTAGGCGAATTAATTTTACGTTTAAATCGACATTCTTTGGGTCTATAGGTTGTCCATCATTTGTCGCCCAAACACGAAACTCTGGTGGCACACCAGTTTCAAAAATAGAGAGTTCAATGGCAAAATCACCATCTCGTAACATGCGCCCACGGTGTGGACCTTTCTCTGGTTCAGCTTGCTCTGCCGCAGGTGTTGATGCTGCAATAGCATTAGGTGCGACGACACCTGTGAATGAGATAATAATCGCCAAGCTCAATGACGACAGAATATTTTTATTTTTCATAAATTTACTCATGGTTTTACTCGCTATCACTAACGGGCACGCCAGTTAGGCGTTGAATTTCAATATGTTGTAAATGCAAAGATTGATAAGCATCAAGTAACTGATTTTGGGCGCTGAGCAGCTCTCTACGTATATCACTCCACTGGTTGTAGCTAAGCTTACCGATATCAAATGCCTGACTTGCTTCAGTCAATGCGGTTTCTAGTACGGGAATAATTTCAGCTTGAATCGTTTCAATGACATGGTGGGAATGCGCCATTTCTTGTAATAGCACATATAGCTGTGCATCCAGTTTCTGCATTAAGGCTTGTTGCTGAGTTGCCAGTACATCTTGTTTTGCGCGTAAGGCCGCTATTGTTCCTGCATTGCTATTGTCATTCCCCCAAGGAATAGATATACCCGCTACTAAACCAAAGTCATTTGTCGCTTCATATCGTCTCAATCCCGCAGTGAGTTGCCACTGAGGTTTTGCTTCAATGCGTGCAAGCTCCATTTGAGACTGAGCGATACGTTGTTCATTAACAAACTGCTGTATTTGTGGGACTTGCTTAAGCTTGATTAGCTGGCTTTCTACCGAGGGAATTTCCGGCTTAAGCATTAAATTCCCAGTTAATTTAAGCTCAGCCTGAGGCTTGCCCCATAAGGATGACAGTTGATAATGACTAGCTTTTAATTCGTGCTCTAAATCTTCTACAGCGAGATTTCTTCGAACCAGCTCGGCTTGAGCCAAGCGCATTTCAACATTGGAACTTTTACCCGCTTTTACTCTTTTGGCAATAGCGTCAACCACTTCCTGTGCCTGAGACACCGCTAATTGATTGAGTTTCAAGCGCTCTTGCTTTATCAAGATTTCAACAAACTGTTTAGCAACAATCGCAGATAAATCGAGGGCTTTTATTTTTTGCTCTACTATTACTGCATTTGCTTGGCTTTTTGCCGCATTAACTCTGCCATCAATTTGATCTTGTTGAAGCAACCAAGAGTATGTGAGCGTTGATTGCATACTTTGTAATGCGCTATGCTCACCTGTCCCTAACGCATCTTCAATCATTAAACCTATTTGAGGACGCTCTCCAATGCCAGCTTGCTCGATATTACCTTGCCACACAGCTTCTTGAGCTATCAAGGCTTTTAGCTCAGGATGACTTTGTAGAGTCATGGTCACAGCCTTGCTTAAATTTATAACCTGATGTGATGACTGTAATTGCTGCTGGGACTGCGCATTAGCCAAAAAGGGAGTTGATGTTACTAAACCAGCCCCCGTTGTTAAAACTAGACCAACAGCCAAAAACCGATTGCCGATCGGTTTTTTTCCGTTGCTTTTATAAAAATTAAATCTCATTCCATATCCTTAATTAATGGATGAAAAAAGTTTCGATAAAGTGATGAAAACTATCGACAGTGGATGCCGCTAGTACTGGCATAGTTGCCAATAATGCTAGAGTAATGATGATAGTAGTAAGTGACGGTTTATTAATTGGATTTAATAAACCCTCAACACGAAGACTCGTGTAATCATGTCCGAAGTAGCTAACAGACGCCTGATCGCAGTCCGTAGGAAGTGCTTTTTGAAGTCTAGCGACATCAATTAATGTCTGTGCGATATCAAGGTGGTCGTATTCTTTTGTGACCTCATTGTCGGCCATCTTTTCCGTCATTAAGACATATTGCTCGATTAGGGTTTGTTTTATACGTGACGGATAGAAGCTGGCAAGTGCCGTGAAAAGCACTTTAAATAACGGGTCTCTTGCCGTTACATGGGCCAGTTCATGATTAACGATGATATTAAGTTGTTCATCGCTAACTTGGGTTTGTAGTCCGGTTGATACATATATCTTGGGAGATATAAAACCTGTAGTAAAGGCAACAGGCACTTTAACAGGCATCAATAAATATTGATTGCCATTAGTCGTCCTAGCACCTTGTGCATCAGTAAAGCTTAGTAAACTCGATAATGCGATGGACTGTTTGGTTCTAACAAAGGTAGTCTTAGTTACGCGCCAAGCTAAATAGATTAGTGCTAAAAGTAAGGTTAACGCGTGCCAACTTGAAAAGCTAAAAATATCGATATGGTGCCAATGGGCAAAATCTTCGAACCAGCTTATGTTAAAAACTTTATCAAACCCTAACGAGTAAGGCATAAAGTAACCAATACAAGAAAAGGCTATCCACCAAGGTGCACTCACTAGTGACCACAATATAAACTTTTGACTATTAAAACTGACTTGTTTGAGTCTGAACAACACAAAACGAGATACGACAGCAACAGTTGCAATACCGATCACAAATGCAAGCACTGAAACACTGAGCAAATTTAGAACGATTGCCATATCTCCAACTAACATAATTAAGCCCGTTCCTTTCTTAGCTGGCGTTGTTTCTCGATCATTTTTTCTAATGTATCGAGTTGTTCGTCATTAAGCTGTGCCGAAGCAGAACTGAACGCAGCAATTAAGCTATTTTCACCATCATCAACAAAGTCACTGGTTACATTTGAAATAAGTTGAGCAATTAAGCCTTCACGATCTACTCTGGCTGAATAACAATACGCATGGCCTTGTTTAGTGCGTTTAAGTAATTCTTTTTTAAATAACCTATCAAGCGTACTTTGGATAGTATTTAACGAATTACCACGAGCTAACCCCAGTACTTTATGTACTTGCTTTGCATCCGCCTCTTTGACATTCCAGAAATGTTGAAGCACTAATTTTTCTAGTTCACCTAATTGCATAACACTTAACTCTATTTAATTCGCTGGCTATATTGCCACAACAAAAACCGATAGGCAATCGGTTTTTAGATTTAAGGGTATTATATGGGTTGGCTAATAACTAAGTATTTGATCACCGCTACGGTCATTGTGTAACCGTTCAGCAG
>NZ_PYHU01000039.1:0-22322 GCF_003989595.1 Alteromonas sp. KS69
GCATGAAACCACTCTGACAGACTGGCGGGATCAATCAATAGGATCCCCACGATCATTGAAAATAAATATTACTAACTGTCAATAGGGCCCTGGTGAACGGTTACCCCATTCTCCCGCACCTTTGCGACACAATACTTTGAAGCATTGTTCGATCGCATCAGCGCAAGATCTTTGTTTTCGAAAACCAAAAGAATTGCCGTCACTGTTTGTCTCCACTTCTGGCTCAACGGCTAGCAAATACAGTGCTTGCATCCCACGATCCAGCATTGTGGGGATACCGAGAGGTCTTCTCTGCCCATTTGACTTTGGAATAAAGACTCGCCTTAATGGACTTGCCTTGTATCCAGAGCGTTTGAGCGATGAGATTGCTCGCCATTTTTTAGTAGCACTTTGCCATGTTTCGCCATCAATACCAGACGTTTTACGCCCTTTGTTCTCCGTTACTTGTTTAACCGCAAGGGCTTTCGCATAAAAGGAATGAGTCAATAACCATTGCAGACTTTTAACTTTCCCTTTTCTCCCTTGCTTTACTGCTTTCACAATACGCGCTTGCAATGATCCTACGTAGCGCTTTGCAGCCTTCCAATCGATGTTAGACCAGCATTGCGCTTCGTTTATAGGTGCACATTGTTCATAAGAGCAATTCATTTGCATTCCTAAGCTAAAATCTTATTACAAATTTCTTGTGATTAACCACTCGATGGAAGTGGGCTATGCTTTCGCATGATGTCACGTTCAATACATCTATCCTTGCCATTACAGCAAGGCATTCGCTTTCTCCATCGTCCTTTACCCGCATGCCCGTCATTCATTCTTACGAAGAAACTACCTCAACGAGGAAGCATACGGGCTTACCAAGTTCCACTTTATTCACATAATGGGTTAGTGTCAGTCAATCCGCCGGGGGCACATTAAATTGCGTAACATGAGACTAGAGCATGTTAACTTGTCCACCACACCTTTTGGTTCAAGCTTGTCAGCATCTTTAGCTTGTTTATAATGACGACAGTTAAAACTGTTCAGTTAATTACACATACCATTAATTCCTAGGGCCCAACCGCATGATGCTTGCAGTTTGTTCAACATCACTGTTGAACTTAAGGCTACATTGTCTTTCGAGCTTCACACCTCACCATTGCTAGTAACGCATGTCGAAATAGGAAACCTTCGGCAATACGAAGGGTTGAATCAAAGTTCAACAGTAAACAAAGCGACTTCTTGTCGCACCGAGGCGTTTATACCAGAGTGCGAAGCCCGTTTTATCCCAATAGAGTATTTTGACCTTATCGCGCTTTTTGTTGCAGAAGACGAACAGCGCATCGTGAAACGGATTCAGTTTCATATCCTGCTCAACCACGACAATTAAGCCATTAATCGATTTGCGGAAGTCGACGATATCCATGTACAGGTAAATGTCGGCAGGCTCTACGAACATCTTCATTCGGCCAATGCCTTCATCACAGTAGCAACCCAGTGAGGGTTAATATTGGTTGGCACGGTAAGTTGGGCATTTCCAAGTTGCAAGAGAAGTTCGCCACCCATTTCTTCAGTGTAGGATTCAACCTTCGTGACTTCACGTTTCACCTGAACAAACTTGCTGCTTGTTCGTTGAAGCCGAATATCGCGACGTCGGGTATAGTAAGTTTGAACGTTAATCTGCTGCTGACGACAAAACTCTACCGCAGTGAGTCCGCTTTGCTTTTGCTGCTCGAATAAGTTGAGCCAGTCTTGCACTTCTCTTCGTTGATATTGCGGCATGGTCATTCTCCTTAGTAAAGAGAACACCATGCCGTAGCTAACTTATGAATTGAATGTGGGGATTACCGGACGCTCACAATTTAATACTGGTATTGAATTGACTCCGATACTGTGTGAAGCGTCTGAAGCTATCGGAGCAAGTCGATTTACCTCAGCCTACATTAATGCAAAAGATGAAAGAGACTATTATTTTTCCAAACAAAACACTTCGCCATTGTCTCCAAGCGATAGAGCTATTGAATCTTGGGAACTTAGGAACAAGTACCTAAAGAATTTTTACGGTGAACTAAAGGCTATTGCAATAGCAATCTGGGAGCACGAACCCTACATTCGATACGGCGTTGTCTCATTTTCTCTAATAGATAAAATTTATCAAGGTCAACCAAGACACTCCGCTAATGCCAAAGAAATAAGTCAATTTCTTTATGAAAAAGGCTTCACTGTTCCTAGTGCCAGAAAAATGAATCAATATTTTAAGGACTGCAAATTCACACCTCAAACGGCAATAAAACAAAGTACTCCTAGATTTATCAAGCTCAGTAACAATATAGACGCCAGAAGTTACCCTGAATTAGCATCCATATTACTCGACCGCATAGATTCAAACCTTATAAAATTAATAAACAGCTATGCTACCTGCAAAAAGTAGCAGTTCACAAATGTAACCCTCACAAACTACCATCTAAGATGCATTCCAGATTAAGAAATGGCCGCAATGGTGCAGCCATCACTTCTCAATTGGATCGCGAATAATTCCTTTTAATTCCAAATCGTTGCAAAATTGTTCTAATACGAATTCTACAAAGGTTTCGGCTTGAGCATTTCTAGAAGTAGCGAAGCGTTGAACTCCCATGTGTGAAGGCATAAAACTCCCTTTCCAAATAACGTGCTTATAAAGTATAAGTATGCCTTGCTTGGAAAGCCCTGTAAATCCAAAGGGTTAGTTTAGGTCATTAGGTAGGTATTAGGGGTTCTGTTAGCGATAGTTGGTACTTTGACAATATTTACCATACTTAATTGACCACAAATCCAAAATTTGACTATGACGTGAGCTCAATATTTAGCCGAAAAGCACTTAGATATAGTTTCACTTGCAAACGGAAAGCACAACTACTATTCGAGAAGCAACCGCATGATGAATCGTTTGATTATGATGAACATACAAAGCTCACGATCATACAAAAAATAAAATCAAACTCTAGATGCTTTGAACAACGTCTAAATCGTAGGATTAACGATAGCAGTCAACATAAAATATATTCTGCTAATTCGCATGAGGGGCTACCTGATTTTTATCTTAAAGCCGACTCTAATAGCTCATTGATAATACCACTTATTGTTATCCCACATTTCACTGTTAAACCAGCTGATAGGCAAGAGTTAGCATTAGCAGCGTCTAATATTTCAAAAGCACAGAATTGTTCAGTTAGCACTTTCGGTTTTATCGTTTTTGGTACTGAACTAAAAGTATCTAAAATCAGAATTTCAGAACAGCTTATTGATAAAAATAGAGCTAATTCAACAATACTTCAATTACTACAAAAAACTGAGTTGAATCCGGTTTTTATCAAACATGAATGCAATAACTGTCCATATTTTTCAAAATGTTATTCAGAAGCAAAAAGCACCAAACATTTATCACTATTACCTTACATCTCAGAAAAGCGAATTAGTGAGCTTAACAACAGGGGAATTTTCACTTGGGAGCAGCTTTCTTATACTTACAGAGCAAAAAAGAAAAAATCCCATACTTTAAATCACATGGTACCTCTGCGAGCACTGGCAATTCGCAAAGCGAAAGTTTTTGTTAATGAATACCCTGAAATTCCCTCAAGCAAAAACTTAATATTTTTCGATATTGAAGGTTTACCTCACGAGAACTACAAATATTTGCTCGGCTTAGTTGTAATTAGTAATGAGAATGGCCGAATCACAAATTCAGCCAGCTATTGGGCTGATACACAATCGGATGAATTGATAATAGTAAAACAATTCTTAGATTTTGTTACTGACTTTAAAGACGTTGTATTTTTTCACTACGGTAGTTATGAAATTGATTACCTAAAGTCACTAAAAAATAAGCTAGATGATTATTATCAATCCATTTGCAGTAAAGTTATCAGCAACTCCTTCAACACTTTATCTGTATTAAGAACACATGTGCTTTTTCCAACTTTTAGCAATAGTTTGAAAGATATAACTAACTATCTTGGCTTCAGTTGGAGCTCTCAAATAAAAACGGGCTATGACTCGATTCAAAGACGTTTAGACTGGCAATCAAATAACCGCAATGAAATTAAAGAATCTCTTATTGAATATAACAAGCTAGATTGCATGGCACTCAGCCAGCTAACTGTCTTTTTAAAAGGGTTAAAGCAAAGCTCTGATATAGTTAAGCCCAATCAACTAGAAAAACAAACGTATAACCTTTTCTGGCGAGATGAATATGCCATTGATGATATGCAAAATTTATTAGCACATGCCTATTTTGATTATCAAAAAGAGAAGGTGTCTGTATCCAATTCAACACGGCAACCTAAAATAAAAAAACAAGTTAGAGTCGGATACCAATTACAGCCCTATAAACCGAATAAAATAATAGAACTATCGCCTAAATGCTGTCCAAGCTGCAAAGCCTCTCTAAATAAATCAAAGGTTATTGGGGAATTAAGCAAAAAAATTACAGATATAAAATTTACAGCAAATAGTGCCAAGCGTTGGGTAGTCCTATACAAAACCAATAAGTTCAGGTGTATTTGTGGTTCAGTATTTCAAGATCCGGCATATCCAACACAAAAGCAGCATATCGGCTTTAATGTTAAAGCGTATATAGTTTACCAGTACATGTTCAACAGACTAAGTCTGGCTCAAATCAAGAAAAACTTAAGCGAATTGTTCTCTTTAAACCTGAGTGGAGCATCGATCTTTGGTTACAAAGAAGATATAGCTAAATTTTTCAGCCCTGTATACAAAAAGCTGTTAACTAAGATCATAGAATCCAACGTAATTTATATAGACGAAACGCCATTCAAACTCGAAGAAGGCACTATTTACGGTTGGGTACTTTCCAACGGAGTTGACGTTGTTACTTTGTATAGGGAAAACAGAAGTTCTGATTTTTTACTCGAGTTACTCAAGGACTTTAAAGGTGTTATTGTCAGTGACTTTTATTCGGGGTATGACCGACTTAATTGTAAAAAGCAACGCTGCCTGATCCATCTGATCAGAGATATGAACCACCTATTGTTACGATACCCTGATGATACCGCATTAAAGGTTATTACAAGCAACTTCACGGAATTACTAGCTGGAATAGTAAGAGATATCGAAGAAAGATCTAAATCTCGCAAACGGTATTTAAAGAGATTTAAGCCAGAAATACATTTATGTCACAAAACTATTGTTGCAACAGACTGCCATAATATTGATACAAAAAAACTGCAGAGCAGGTTGTTAAAGTATTGGCATGAATTGTTTGAGTTTACTAATCACAATGACATTCATTGGAATAATACTGTGGCAGAACATGCTATTAAGCTTATAGCTACTCACAGAAATAAAAACCTAAAATACTTAAGCATTAAAAAAATTGAAGATTACATGACGATTCTAACAATCTACCAAAATTGTGAAATCAAAGAAAAAAGTTTTCTTCGATTCTTATTAAACCAAAAGCCTGACGACATTTTATAGCTAACGACAAAAGTCTGGAATATCAATACTTAAGTATTTACCTTATCGACTTTTAATCGTCTTTAAATTGGGCATACGATACAAAAAGTTACTCGAGTATTTCAGTATCAACCTTAACGGTATGTGATTTCATAACCCAATGCTTTGTATCCCTTTTCACGTTTTGAAAACATTCGCTTCAGTGTTGGGAAGGTATCGAGGTAATCATAAACCTGAACTGAATTTTTGTTACTCCACTCTCGTCCTATTCGTCCGGCATATTGAGCTAATATACCCTTCCATGCTATCGGTAAGGTGATGAACAACGTATCCAAGTATGGTAAATCAAACCCTTCGCCAACATACTTACCCGTTGCAAGAATTACCTGTTTATCGTTACTTAGATCTACATTTTCTTCGAGCATAGCGATACGCTCTTGCCGCTGTTTAGCTGATATTCCACCATGCAACTCTACAACCATTAGCTCTTTCTTCGTTAGTAAAGCTGACAAAAGCTCGATGTGCTCTTTTCTTTCGGTTAACACCATTACAGCACGTTTATCATCAATACAACTGAGAATATCGTCGACGATCTTTTGGTTTCTGCAATCACTGTTTACTAGGTGCTTATAAATTTGTGAAATATGAGGCTTAGTATCAGGCTCTAGCCACTCCTTAGGAAACGTTGTATCTGTTTCATGTGCTATCACTTGCTGATTAAGCATTGAACCTGATTTAACGCCTTTATAAACAATATCTCCAAGTTGAAACATCATCAGCTTTTCTAAGCCATCTTGGCGTTTTGGTGTTGCAGTGAATCCATGAATGAATTTTGCGTGACTGGACTTGATCAAGCTTTCATAGTTTGATGCTGGTAAATGGTGGCATTCATCAACAATAATTTGCCCATATTTTTCAATGTATGGCTTTATATCCATGCCGTTTCGACTAACTAAACTTTGATATGTGGCTACATCAACCTGATACGACAGCTTTTCCTTACCACCAAGTAATGAACCAACTTCAGTATCTTTTAGAAAAACATTAATACGTTCTAACCACTGTTCAGCCAGTTGCCGACTGTGAACTAATATCAATGTGTTTACTTTACGTTTAGCAACCAATGCTAGTGCCGTGACAGTTTTACCAAAGCCAGTAGAAGCTTCCAGTATGCCAACCGATGATTCTAATAACGCATTAACCGCCTTATTCTGCTGACTTTTCAGCTTTCCAGTAAACTTAACTTTGGCAAGGTTGTCACCTGAAAACCGCTTATCATCGAAAATGATTTCAATTTTTTGTTCAGTTAATTGAGCTTCTACAGATGATAAACACCCTCTGGGTAAAATTAAAAATGTACCTTCAACATGAGCGGCGCAAATATATCTTGGAATGCCAATAGTAGATAAGCGAAGGCCTTGCCGTTTATAAAACTCAGAATTAGAAAATACTGCTAACTGTTTAAGTCTTGATGTTAATTTGCCGGGAAGTTTATCTATAGGAATATAAATCTGATCTGCAATAACTAAGGTTATTTCTTCTGGGCAATTGGCAATCACATCATTATCAATAGAAGAGAGTTTCTTCCAAGGTGTGTCTGCCAAGTCATTATTAGCTTTTTCATCAATTAACGTTATTTCATCCAGCAAGCTATCAAGTTACCAAAGCCACCTTCTGGCATAACATCTTGATTCGGAAACAAACGATCAAAGCAAGTAAATGAGAGCGCAGGGTACATTTCCATCGCTTTCGTTAATAGCCCATTACCCAACTTTCTAGCTTTGGCTGTTTCAATAGCTTGCGAAAAGAAGATCCATACATGTCCACCATTGCCGCTTCTAGAGCGTTCGATAATGTGAGGTACTTTATAAAAATCACAGGCTTCAGAAAAAGCTTTAACGGAGTGAATCCAATCGTCTTTATCAAAATCAGCAGCAAGAATGTGGGTTGTATTATTCTCTAGAAGTGGGTAAATACCAATCGTTTGATTCCCTTTTAGGTGATCAAATATCGCTTGACCATCATAATGCTTGAATTGTTGATTTGAGCATTCTGTGCAACTAATCCGTGGTTTATTACAAACTTTAGGTTTCCATTCATTCCAACACGCTGGCGAATAACCACTTCGACCATTTTGCGATTCCCAACGAAACGGATAAACGTCATTTCGACCTTTAAAATAAGAAATGAATAAATCGACTTTAGCTTCAGGTGAAACGTGTTGGTTAAAGTGTTTGGCTAGCTCGACTTCTTGTTGTGCAAGAATACTATTACGTTCATTTAACAACGACTCTTTTTCTTCAGCGAGTCGCTGAAGCTGATTATCAATTTCTAAGAGTCTATCTGATAACGAACTGGACACATTTATAACTCAAAAGCAGTTTTAAGATTTTCAGCTCTTAATATTCGCATGATATCAACGTAGTCATTAGAAACGACATAGTAAATAGCATGTTTCCCATACACACTTCGTCTATATCCCTTGCGAATATGAGCAACAGCCTGATAATGCAACGGGTTTTCCGCTATGCTTTGAAACTGAATAATCAACCCATCAACGTATGATTTGGCCTGAGCTAACCCAAAGTTATCAATGCCATATTCAAAAAGCAGCTCGAAATCCTGATCGGCAGCAGAGCTTAATCTATACTTCGCCATTAGTTTGTTTTCGAGCAATCACTGCATTAACAATATCTTCAGGAGAACGAGAGCTAAAACCGCTTTGCTCTGCTTTGATCAGTTCTTGCCTTATAATTTCAACTTCGCTTGTACGCATTTGCTCTTTTCTGATCAAATCTCGTAATAACTCGCTGTCACTAGCATAGTCTCCAGTTGCAAGTTGAGCTTGCATCCATTGTTCTTGTTGATCAGTTACTGTGATACTTTTCTTTACCATTGCCATAATTTACCTCCAATGAAAGAAATCTCGTAAGGATATAATCTTACTTTATACTACCACAATAAAGTTTAGTTCAGAACTGGTAAGAATCAATTTGAGTTACACCATACAATTCATAGGTGGTAACAATATCGGTAAGTTGCTGGTCATGACCACGTTAAAATGGGCACTTATAAAGGGATTACAAGCTAGCCAACGGGGCCTCATAATCGGCAGGTCCCCTGTTCAAGTCAGGGTGGGGCCACCATTTCTTCTTTGAATTTCTTATCTGTATTAAAATTCTTCCCAAGAATATCTTACTCCTACGATAATATTCACTTGCGCTCACTTGCGCGCGCCGCCGCCCTACTATCTTAAACAGTCTTCTTGTCTCTATTGCTAACCTCTTTCAAATACACATCTACAGGCTACATTTACGTAAGCACACGTAAAACGTGTAAAAACACGTAAAAGCCCTTGCCTCATCATCCTCATAAAAGCTCAAATAATGCTTTATTTCATAGAGTTATGTAAGTTCAGATTTACACAAATGAAATAAAGATGAAATAAAAATAGCCAACAATTGCGCTACCTCAGGCAACAGTAATACGACATGCCCAAATAAGCATGCGTGGCTAGCTGAGCACTTAAACCAAACTTTACTTAGAACGGGAAATTCATGAACCATAAAACTCAGTTCAATCGCATCGCGATGGCTGTGGCTTTGTCTATTGGCGTTGCAACAACAGCCGTTGCAGCCACTGGTCAATCATCAGCTATGCGCGGCACCATACTAGGCCCTCAAGGTAATCCCGCAGCAGGCAGTTCAATTACTATTATTCATCAACCTTCAGGAACGGTAAAAGAGACCACCGTAAATGAAGAAGGCGCATTCTCAGCACGAGGTTTACGTGTTGGTGGCCCTTATATGATTATCGTAGAGTCACAAAAGTTCCAAAGCCGTGTTATCGAAGATGTATATTTAGAACTGAATGACACATTCGAACTTGATGCTGCCCTTGAAACTACTTCTGATATAGAGCGTGTAACGGTAACCGGTAGCCGCGACTTTTTCTCAAACAACGGTTCAAATTCAGTATTTGGTGAATCGGCTATTGAGAACATGCCTACCTTTAACCGAGATATAAAAGATATTGTTCGTTCAAACCCGTTAGCGGTGGTAAGTGCCGATGGTGAAGAATTAAGTATTGCCGGCTCTAACCCGAAATATAATACTTTCACCGTTGATGGCGTAGGCGTTAACGACACCTTCGGCCTACAAAGTAACGGTTACCCTACGTCACGCCCCCCAGTGTCTTTAGATGCTATTGGCCAAGTATCTGTTGAGTTTACGCCCTTTACCGCCCGCGCAGGTAAATTTGGCGGTGGTAACGTGAACGTGGTGACCAAATCAGGTACCAATGAATTTCACGGTACGGCATTCTATGAAGAAGTGCCTTTCTCTGGCACCGCAAAAGACACCAAACTTTACAACACGGAATATGACGTCGATAACGATGAATCGTCCTACGGTTTCACTCTTGGTGGTCCATTAATAAAAGACAAACTTTTCTTCTTTGGCTCCTATGAAAAATGGGAAGAAGAAATCGATACCGGCTTTAACTCTTCAGCCTATCCTACAGAGCTCGTAAGCGCGGCAGAAGACGTGATTGCTGCCCTTAGCGATACCTACGGCCTTGAAGATTCAATAGCGGGCGCGCCTGATGCAGACGAAGATGAAAAATACCTCATTAAATTAGACTGGAACATTAACAACGACCACCGTGCCGATTTCACCTACAGCTATCAAGAAAACACAGCGGCACAAAACTACAACGAAGATTCAGATACTATTTTATTAACTTCGAATACCTGGACCCTTGCGCAAAAAAATACTTACTACACTGCCCATGTCTATTCTGACTGGACAAATAACCTTCAAACAGAAGTTAGCCTTTCTTACAAAGAGTTTGAACAAGCCTCTGTCACGGCTTCTGATTGGGGTGAAATAAACGTTGATACCGCAGCGGGCACAGAGAGTGGCTACACCGTAGTAGCAGGCGTAGATGAAAACCGCCATGCAAATGTGCTAGAAAACGAAGTGTGGAACTTTGCATTGCATGCTACTTACTTAGCTGGCGATATTGAATATAAGTTTGGTACTGAAATAGAAAACACGTGGAACTACAACCTATATGGTCGTGATTCTTTAGGCACTTGGTATTTTGACGATACTGAGGCATTCGCTAATCAGGAAATCTCTTATTTCGAATATGCCAACGCGTATACAAATGATGTTCAAGACCTTGCCTATGACGTTGAAAGTACGGTTTACTCACTTTACGGTGATGCTACTTATGAAGTGTTTGACGACTTTACGGTAACCGCAGGCCTTCGCTACGAGTACCTTACCGTTGAAGACTCACCACAATTAAATAGCAACTTCGCTAGCACCTATGGCTTTGCGAATACTGAAAACCTCGATGGCTTCGATATTTTCCTTCCACGCGTCAGCTTTAATTGGGATATCAACGACGACTTAACCCTTCGTGGTGGTGCTGGCCGCTTCTACGGTGGTATGCCACTGGTTTGGATATCTAACGCTTACACCACCGATGGTGTAACCAACGACTCAGTAACCTTTTCTAGCCTTGACACAAGCTCGGTAGACTTCACATCAGTTCCTACAGAAGCCCAAAGTGCGTTAATGCAAGGTGCGGGAAGCACGAACTCAATCGATCCAGATTTTGAACTGCCCTCTGACTGGCGCTATCAAATTGCGGCCGACTATACCTTTGATATACCTACCTTGGGCGACAACTTCGCGTGGACAACTGAGTTAACCTACGTTGACCGCGAAAATGCGGCTTATTGGGAAGACTTATCTCGTATCGATAATGGTAACAGTACTCCAGATGGCCGTATTATTTGGGACAATGTTTACGACGGCACTGAATATGAAGACAACTATGATATTCAATTAACCAACTCGGATGACGGCGGCCGTAGCATTCTGTTTACCACTGCGTTAGCTAAACAATGGGATAACGGCATAAGCCTAAATACATCCTATACCCACCAAGATATTACTGAGGTTAACCCAGGTACAAGCTCAACGGCAGAGTCGAACTACCAGTATGAAGTAACGGTTAATCGTAACGACCCTACCGTGGGCACCGCTTACTATGAAACCAAACACCGTTTTTTAGTGAACCTTGGTTACACTCATGAGTATTTTGAAGGTTATAGCACTAACTTCAACTTATTCTTTGAACGTCGCTCTGGTCAGCCTTTCTCTTGGGTACTAGGTTCATATCAAAGCGGCGGTTTGGGCGATCAAACTGCGTTTGATGATTCAGACGTGTATCTTCCTTATATCCCTTCTGGCGCCAACGATACGGCGATAGATTTCGACAATGGCCTTAGCTACGACGAAATTATGGCGATTGCTGAGCAAGCAGGTGTCGCTGGAAGCGCTGGCGGATATGTTGGAAAGTACTCGTCCACTCAACCTTGGATCACCACAGTAGATTTAGCTATTTCGCAAGAAATTCCAGGGTTTGTTGAAGGCCACAAAGGTCGTATTTATTTGAATATCGATAACTTTGCGAACCTGTTAAACAGTGACTGGGGTAAAGTGTATGAAATGACTTATCCTCAGCAAATACTGTTTGATTACGACATCAACGATGCGGGCCAATATGTTTATTCTGAGGCTTACGGCGGCACAGACACCAGCAACTATGACTCGTTTGATGAAGAGCAATCTACATGGCGAATTAAGGTAGGCGTGAAGTATACCTTCTAATTTTTAAATAAATATATTCATCAGGACAAAGCCAGCTGCATTTAGCTGGCTTTTTTATTTCAGTATTAATGACGCATTTAATATGCTGAGTTTAGCGTCAAAAAAAGTTGGCAAGCTATTTGTAAGTTCAGGGTCAGGTATTAAATAAATGAGTGCCTAATACGCACTGAACAACGAGATTTTGACACTATGCGGCTACCAACCAAACAACTTATCAGTAAAATTGAAACACTATCTAATGATTTGTCACAAGACCAGCTATCCAACTTTCTTGATATCATTAACGCGATGACTGCACTCGTTGAAGAAGCTAGCGAGTTGAGTAACCACGATGGCGCACCAAAAATCGAAGAAATACCTGCCGCCGGGTCGATTATGCATTGAAGATTGAGGTCATAAACCTATGTTTTTATATATGCTTATCTTTATAACCTTTACCGGTTAAAGGTCGCGATTACCTATTTGCAATGATCACTCAGCTGCTTTTATAGTTAACGCGGTTTTCTTAACATTATCGTCGTTAGGAAACCGCAATAGGGCTTCTTCAATCAGTATCTGAGCTTTGGCTAGATTTCCATTACTAGCAAGGGCGTAAGCATAGTTGTTTATATAAGCCGCCTGACTTTGACCTACTTGATAGCCCTCTTCAAACCATTTCACCGCTTTCTCTGGTTGTTCATCTAAATAGTAATTCCCCAACAAAAAATAAGCTAACCATTGATTGGGCCACTGCTTTGTAGCAGTTCCTAAAAAGGCAATAGCTTGCTCGTCCTTTCCCACCTCTAACATATCGTAAGCAGCACTAATGTAAGTAAACGAATTCATCTTATCGCTGATTTTATTTGGAGGAACTGGCGCTAATAGCCAATAATTTCCTCTTCCCCATGTTTTTTCAAATAGTTCGAAGGACATGGTGTGATTGGGCGTTAAGCCCGTATGCAAGGTCATGGTGCGAGTGGTTAAATCGAAACCTGTCACTACCGCGTAGTGCCATTGGGGTAGCAGTTGAATAGATAAATTTTGAAATACAATGACAGGTATATCACTACTCACTAACTGCATTAATTTAGTCAGCGTACCCCGTTCGGCATAAGGTAAAAAATCATACTGGCGCGTTGCCGTAATCATTTCTAGCTGTAAGCTTCCTTCTTTATCAGGAATAAATATTTGGGGGGCTATCTCATTCGCACTAATACTGTGCCCGTAATATTCAAATACTTCTGATAGCGTAGTGGGGCCACAAAAATATTGCTCCTGCGCATAGAATGGCACACTTTCTATAAGATGACTTTCGGGTAATCCAGTTGGAGCCTGCTGTGCCAGCCGGTCTGCTTGAGGAGTACCTTGGCACCCCATTAACAGCAAAAAGCCTGCAAAAAAGCAGGCTTTCATAAAGATACTTGAGCGCATCTTAGCTATTGATTGGGCGAATGAATGGGTACACATCTGTGACTCCCACTAAATCTAATATGGCAATAATAGCGAGTACGGTTAACACCGCTCCAACTACACCGCCAGCAGGTGCGTCGTTTAATTGGCTATTGAGCTGTGAAATTTCGCTATTCGTCATACCGTTTATACGAGAAATAGCATCGTTTTGTGAGACACCTAGACTTACCAATTTTTCCTGCACATCGGCGCGGCTGACCATGTCGATGAGTTGTTGTTTATTGAAAGCGTGAGCTTGTGCCTGCATAACGTTCTGAGAAGAAACAGCTTCAGCTTGAACCGTACCTGTAGTAACAACCAGAGCAGCAGTAGCGCCAACTAATAGTTTAGACATGTAATTCATAGGTATTCCCTTTCACTTCGTAGATTCTATAAACATTAAGATTTCTACATTGTTAAGTGAATTTTAGTTCACTAGTAAAAATTCTAAGATCCCCTAATTTTAATCGATTGGCTCCGCTAACCCGTATTCAGGCGCTTAGGCAGGCCTGCTGCACTTCCCCCCTTATAACGGCTTACGCCGGGGCATTTAATGCACCATAGGTTGAACTTCAGTTTTTTCCTATCACACCGATTCATTCTTTCAATTTTCGCCACAGTAAAGTTGTCTTTATACTTGTTTAAATCAACTCAACAGATTTAATAAACAGGTCAACGAAATGAATTCCTCTGCTGCGCCCACGTCCTTTCCTCTTTATGCCACCAAGCGCCCTAAACTTGCGCTTATCGCTGAAGGTGGTGGGCAGCGAGGGATCTTTACCGCTGGCGTATTAGATGCTTGGCTTGAAGCAGGTTACGACCCTTTTGACATGTTCATTGGCACGTCTGCGGGCTCACAAAACTTAACCAGTTTTTTAGCCCGCCAGAAGGGTTATGCGAAACGTTTAATTCGTGGCTTGTCTCGGCATAAGCGATTCTTCCAATTAGGCCGCGGCTTAATGGGCAAACATATTGTCGATTTGGATTGGTATTTTGAGAAAACGAAAGAAGCGAACCGCATTTTAGATTTCAAGGCCGCGAAAGAAAGCTTAGGCAATAGAGAGTTGTTAATTACCGCCACAAATTCTCGTGATCGTAAGCCTTATTTTTTAAGCCCCAAAGGCAGTGGTAATCAATGGCGTGAACTATTGAAAGCCTCTAGCGCTCTACCCTTTTTATACAAACAAGGCGTAAAGCTTACTACTGAATACAACGCGGTTTCGGTTAGCGAGAACAAAGCGAATTCGCTTCCTCAAGCACAACCTGAATCAGATTATTATTTAGATGGCGGCTTAGGAGCCCCCTTGCCTGTCCGTGAAGCTTACGAACGGGGTGCCAGAAAAATCGTGGTTATTCGTACTGGCGATGTGAATTTTCAAGCTCAATCAGCATGGCTTCACAAATTAAAATCACTGGTGTGCGCAACGGGACATTGCCCAAAAACAATTAACTACCTGGTTCAGCATGAACAAGCGTACAAGCAAGAGTTAGCGTTTATTGCTAATCCACCAGCGGATGTGGAAATTATTCAAATTTTTGCAGGCACTAAATTACACAGTAAATTACTGGGCAGTGCGGATAGCGATCTTCGCCACGACTATAAAATAGGCGTTGATGCAGGACGAGATTATTTATTTGAACATGGCGAACTGAATTTACCGATTGGCGATACATCTTTCGATACGAGTAATGATGATTTGAGCCGCGACATAATACCTAATTCGGCACATATACAGCACAGCGCTACACAGTTCGAAAAACAGCGCTTGTCAGCATAACCGGCTTGTTGTGTGAAATTAGGTGAAAATATCGTGAAAGGTATTAATGCCATATAAGGCTTTAAGTAGGCTCTAAGTAGACTTAAAGAATGCAAAGCGCTAAGTAATTGCCTAATACACAATAAAAAGCGTTTACCTTTCGGTAAACGCTTTTGATCGTACTAGGTTAGTGACGTATTAGATGAGGTTCGTTGCAATAGCGCCTGCTACTGTTGCAGATGCAAGTGAAACTAGCGCACTTGCAAATAACCACCACGCTGCCGATGCTGCAGTTGCTCTTACCGCTTCCGTTTCACGCAATGCCATGTCCTTCATTTGTGTTACACGGCTATCGATTTCATCTTTCATCGATTCCAACTTAGTGATCAGCTCTTCGCGTGCCTCATTGTACTTGGCAATATACTCGTCAATGTCTTCATTCGATAAGCGGTCATTGTTGGTCAACAATGCGCGAAGCGATCTTTCATCCATCTTCTTCATTCTGCTAAGTGCGATTTCTGGCGCATCGGTTGGATTGTCCAGCATATCCATGAAGTCAGATTTCAAATTGCGATACGCAAGTTCGGGTCTATCTAAGCTATCAAACCACTTTTGAATACGCTGCTCTAACTGGCTACGCTTAGCAGGAAGATTATCAACCTGTTCTTCGTATGAATCTTCATTACTTTGAAATTTAGCCACTACTTTGTCGTAAGTGCTTATTAGCTTTTCAGTTTTTGATGAGTCCATTTTAGGGTGGCTTTCAATAAGCGCTTTTAATGTATTTCTATCTAATTTAGATGCTCTATTTGAAATGATTCGCTGCGCATTTTTGGGGTTATCAAAAATAGCATTCATATCTTCCTGAAGTTTCTCAGGGGTAATTTCTTCTTGATCAGATTCATCTAAATATGATGAAAACTTAGCGCGATATTGGCGCCCTTTTTCTTCATCACCCGGTGAAAGTTTATCAAACGCGTCGGTTGCTCTATCTTGATTAGAACTGTTATTACTAATAGCACCTTTAATATCATCGTATGTTGAAGCAACTTTTTTCTTTTGGTCTTCATCCAAAGAAGGTCTATTACTAGCAATATCTAAAATGAGCTTACGAAGCGTATTAGAGTCATTCATCTCTAACTTTTCTTCCACTTCAATTTCATTAATCAGCTTTTCCATTTCTTTGCGTAAATCTTTAGCTGAGAACTGAGATTGTGTTGCTCTGTCTATATATTGCTTTACCTTTTTATCAAAATCTGACGTATTAAATTCACTTCTTACCTCTTCGTGAATAGCTTTCACGGTTTCCTTTGCGAAGCTTTGCGCTTTAGCTTGTTCGCTTTTCGCAAATCCACTGATAACGGTATCACTGGCTCCGGCTATACCTTTACGAAGAAAACTTAAAAGGTTTCCACACACTGCAGTGGTTAGTTTGATATCTACAACAACTGCCGTTATAAAAAATAGCGCCCATACCACTACGCCTAGAATTGCGCCATTTAGTACTGTACTTACTAAGCTTAATTCAATAGCAAGGTAAGTGGCGATGAAAAGCGAAATCGACATAGTTACGATAGTAAAGATACCTAACGCTGCTGAAAGCTTCTGGCCTGCCTTTTTCGTTGAATAAGACGAGTCGCTAGCGCTACTGCTATCGCTGGTGTCCTGAACATCTCCAATAGCACTAATACCTGAAGCGATGGCTAAATTGCTTAGTAGAAACTGAATCCCCACTGCAATAACAACGCCAGCAATAACGCTTACAAAAAAGTGACCAGAAAGTGATGTAGGAGAGCTTGCAACGATAGTTTGAGCTGTCGCTAACCCAGGTAACACTGAGAGTACAGAGGTGAGAAGTAACAAACAGATTTTGCGCATGGTGAATCCTTATTCCAATGAGAGAAGATCTAGTGAAAGAAAATGCAATGTTGTCCATTCATGGGTCAGCAAATTCAATACCAGAGCGGCTAAGAGCCTTTAAAACTTCCGAAAATTAGTCTGTAAGCTATTGTTTAACGCCTTTGTATTAACGTTTTAACGATAGAAGGTGAAAGTGAGCAAGCTAGAAAAAATATGATCGAGTATGAATTAAAGATGGCCTTTATGAAAAGTTTACATTTCTTTACTGTAATAATTCCGCAAATTTAAACCAATATAGCTAGCTTATAAAAATCACCCTATCCCACTTCTTTTTTTGACAACATCATGGCCACTCTAAATATCTTTTATACAAACCAAGAAAAACCAAAAATCACACTTTAAATAAAATAATAATTAGCGTGATTATATTTCAACTCGCTGCAAATAATTTACACATTAAATATAATAAAAGTTAAGAATTAAAATAAACTTCAACGCTATTAAAAAGTAAAAAAAACCTTATTTAAAAAATCACATATTTACAAAAAGCTTTGTAAAAAAATAACTTAACCCTGATTTTAAGATAAGAAAAGCGCCAAGTAATTGGTGTTGCATTTCCCTAGGTATGCAAGTTGCTTTAACTAGGTTGCTTCATCTAATTTGTCTTAACGATGTAGACAAGATTTTAAAGGTAGTTAAATTTAACATCAGAAGGAACAATCTAATGAACAATCGAAATAGACAGTCAATTTTTTCAAAGCCTACTGTAATCGCCAGTGTTATTGCGTTAACCCTAGGTGGTAGCGCATTTTACGTATCTGCTCAGGAATATAACGAGGCTACAAATTCCGAAATAGAAGTTGTGAAGGGTAAGACTGATGTTGAAGTTACTCAACCAGCGCCATCTGTAGACGTAAATCAAAAAGATCCAGAAGTCGATGTTGCGGTAGGCCAAGCGAAGGTCGATGTAGAATACCAAGACCCTGAAATTCGAATTCAACAGCAACAGCCTGAAGTTGAAGTAGTTCAGGCTGAGCCGCAAGTTAGCGTGGAAACCGCTGAACCACAAGTGACCGTAAACCAAGCAGAACCAGAAATAGTCATAGAGAAAAGTGAGCCTGAAATAAATATCGTTAGACGGGACGAAAACGGCGATATTCGCAAAGACAGTGATGCCGCTTATGTCAAGCATTTAACTGTTCAAGAGCTAGAAGACAAAGACATTGTTGGGCCCAATGGCGAAGAAGTCGGTTCTATAGAAGAGGTGGTTAAAAGTAACCAAAACGAAGAGCTGGCGCTGGTAGTGGAAAGCGGCGGTGTAATGGGCGTAGGCTCTCGTAAAAGCGTGCTCCCGTTGAGTGAAGTATCTCTGGAAAATGATGAAATTGTATGGAGTTCTGAAAAGAAGGTAGAGCAGTTGCCTGAATATTCAGATAGTCAGTTTGTTTCTATCCAACAAAAAGGCCAAACCATTGAAGACTTTTTAAGCGGTGAATAATTTAATAGCTTATTTAAAGACAACTTTTACAGCTTAAGAGGACATATATTATGAAATTCAATAAATTAAATACCGCTCTAGCACTCACGCTAGTAGCTACGTCACCTTCAATTTTTGCTCAAGAGATGGCTTCTGCTGAAAAGCAAAAGACAAACTATGACGCCGTAATCCAGCAGTACGATGTGAACAAAAACGGCGAACTAGATAAAGATGAGCTACAAGCTTATATGACAGAAAGCCAAACCAAATCTACTGAACGAAAGGGTGATAAAGTTTCTGTAACTCAGAAACCGGCAATAGTTACCATCAATCAAAAACCGGCTCAAATTACGGTGACACAACCTAAACCTGAGGTATCGATTACCACAAACGATCCTGATATCTCTATTCAACAGCCAGAACCGGAAGTTACGGTTTCGCAGGCAAAGCCTAAAGTAAACGTGAAATCGGGGAAACCAGCGGTTGATGTTAAACAGGATGATCCTGAAGTAGCGGTAAAACAACCCGAACCCACGGTTGATGTTGAACGCGAAGACATTTATGTGGAAGTAGACGACAATTAATACAAAGTGAGTCCACATGCGTTTTAGCCTGAGGTTATTTTTGGCTAAAATACATTCTTAGCATTCTTAGTATCCTTAGCGTTAGGGGGTAAGTCATATTACCCCCTTTTCGCTAAGTCATACGCCGTAGCAATTTTTCTAAAGTTTCATAGTATCGACAATACACGCAACCTACTCCCAAAAGATTATAAGGGCACGAGCCATTGATATCTCTGTTGCGTCCCGCTTTAATTGCTTATTGATTCACTACAAATTTGTGAAGATACAGCCAATAGCTCAAAATTTCCTCGACACAGCGGCCGTTATTCCTTATAGTGCGCGCCCAAAGCTTACTCGTACAAAACGCATTTTTTTGCGTTAACTACCAAGCTATCTTTTCTTCTGATTTACCCGCTGGATACCTGTTTTGATTACCACCGCCAATATCACCATGCAGTTTGGTTCTGCACCCTTGTTTGAAAATATCTCTGCCAAATTTGGTAACGGCAACCGCTATGGCCTTATTGGCGCAAACGGTTGCGGCAAGTCTACCTTCATGAAAATTTTGAGCGGTAAGTTAACGCCAAGTGCCGGTAACGTGTCTATGGCGCCAGGTACCAAACTCGGTATCTTAAGCCAAGACCAATTCGCCTTCGAAGAATTCAGCGTAGTTGATGCCGTTATTATGGGCGACCGTGAATTGTGGGAAGTCAAAAAAGAGCGTGACGAAATATACAGCAAGCTAGATATGAGTGAAGAAGACGGCATGCGCGTGGCCGACTTAGAAACCCAATTTGCTGAAATGGATGGCTACACCGCAGAAGCCCGCGCTGGCGACATCCTGAACGCAGCAGGTATTGAAGAACACTACCATTTTGGTTTAATGAAAGAAGTGGCGCCAGGTAAAAAAGTACGTGTTTTATTGGCCCAAGCTTTGTTTGCCGACCCAGACATTTTGCTTCTCGACGAACCGACCAACAACTTGGATATTTACACCATTACGTGGTTAGCCGATGAGCTAAATAAACGTAAATCCACCATGCTGATTATCTCGCATGACCGCCACTTCTTAAACTCAGTATGTACTCACATGGCTGATATCGATTACGGCGAATTACGTGTTTATCCAGGCAACTATGATGCGTTCATTGAAGCATCAATGTTGGTTCAAGAGCAGTTACTTAATGAGAACGCAAAGAAATCTGCTGAAATTGAAGAACTTCAAGGCTTCGTAGCGCGTTTCTCTGCTAACGCCTCTAAAGCGAAGCAGGCGACCTCTCGTGCTAAGCGCTTGGAAAAAATTGAGCTAGCTGAAGTTAAATCTTCTAGCCGCCGCAAGCCTTATATTGTGTTTGAACAGCACAAGAAACTGCATCGCTTAGCCATTACGCTAGAAGATGTAGGTCATGGCTACCCAGACCTTCCGTTATTTAACAACGCTAACTTATTGTTAGAAGCAGGCTCTCGCCTTGCTATCATTGGTGAAAACGGCGCGGGTAAAACTACCCTCTTAAAATGTTTAGTTGATGAATTATCACCTGAGCACGGTACGATAAAGTGGGCTGAAAATGCCGCTATTGGTTATATTCCACAAGATAGCACCAAAGATTTTGACTGCGATTTAAGCTTGTTTGATTGGATGAGCCAGTGGCGCTTGCCTAAGCATGACGACTTGCAAGTTCGTGGCATGTTAGGCCGCTTATTGTTTAGCTCAGACGACTTTAACAAGAAAGTTGCAGTATGTTCTGGTGGTGAGAAGAACCGCTTGTTGTTCGGTAAGCTGATGCTACAAGACATCAACGTATTGGTAATGGACGAGCCTACCAACCACTTAGATATGGAATCTATTGAAGCGCTGAACAATGGCCTTTATAAATTCGACGGCACGGTTATTTTTGTAAGTCACGACCGCGAGTTTGTGTCATCACTGGCCACGCAGATTATCGAAATAAAAGATAACAAGCTTAACCACTTTGAAGGTAACTACGAAGAGTTCTTGGCGCATAGCGAAGGCAAGTAGCCTTTAAAGTAGCCTTTAAAGTAGCCTTTAAAGTAGCCAATGTTATTGCTAAAGCCCAGCATGGTAAATTTACCTTGCTGGGCTTTTTAATATAGGGGACTTTTTAATATGGGAGGCTTTAAACACTACAACACCAACACCTTTTTTACTGTTTTTCTAACAATACAATTCCATGCGAAAAATCGGGCAATACTTGCTATACCGGCGTCTTTCGTAAATGCAAAAAAGCGCGCTTTAACTCGCTTGTACGCCAGCTCTCTATTTTCGTATTTCACATCAGCCATAGACGCATGATTTAAATGCGATGAATCTAAAAACTGCTGAATACTGTGATGATCACGCTTTTCAATGTTCAGTGGTAATTGTTTTTGAATTACGCCTTCATCGCGCTGCTTATCTAAAATACCATTAATGGTCAGCATGGCATTTAACCTGCCCCGCTCGTAATCATATTGGCGAAAGCGTTCATCAAAGAAGCCTAAAAATGCACCTAGCAACTCACCACTAAGCTCGTCTTTTTTGGCGGTAATGGTATAAATGGTTTTTAAATTGGTTGGGCCTAACCCCGCGGCATGCTCTAACAACGCAATGGTGTCTACCCATAGCTTAAAGTGACTTGGTGGAAGTGGTTTTTCTGCAACATCAACACGATATTGAGTAGCGAGCCGGGCAATATCGGCGGCATATTCAACAGTATTTCCACCATACACCACGGCGATCATTGAATCTATAATGGCTTGCTCTGCGAACACCTCTTCGCTGGTCGCGCTATACAGTTTTTCTCGTAAGGTGTCGGCTTGATGATCTAACCTAAGCACCTTTTCGTTGTCTTGCTCTTGCAGTAGCCACTCTTGAAACCCGCTTTGAAGGTACACGCTATTGAGCATTTGCTTGGCACTTTGTGCAAAGGATGCTGTTGTTGCATCAAATTCTGGATTGGCAGCACTCTCCCTAGGGCCTGTTGATCTTTGCTGCATATATTTCACTCAGCAGTACATGGGTAGCCACATCATCGAAAATGCCAGTGATACCATGCTGGCATAATTCCTTGCTAACTTTTCATACCTCGTTGATATTGAACGATAATGCTTTATTCGAGCA
>NZ_PYHU01000040.1:0-69639 GCF_003989595.1 Alteromonas sp. KS69
CAAAGATCAACAGGCCCTAGAAAGTAATACTTACTCAATTGTTATAAATTGAACATATATTGTTTGCATCATGGTTGTAAAATTACATACCTAGTTTGCTTTGTGAACGCTACAAATAGCAGGGTTATCTCTACTCATCAGTCATAGCATCTAATTCTCTGTATCAAGGTTGCCAACCTTACCTTTGTCAAAAAAGCTTCAATTATTACGTTAATAAAGTGTAATGCATCATAATCCAACGCAATCTGAAAATGTTGCTACACTTAAATTTTACATTTAATTTCTAGCGTAGTGGGTAGTGAATGGATAATGCGGGGCTAATGAGAGAAAAGGATATTTTTGAAAAAACATTTGAACAATGTGGCGTAGGATTAGCGCATGTTAGCCCGCATGGTGACCTTATCCGTGTGAACAGTAAGCTAAGTGGTTTTTTAGGATATGAGAGCGCGACACTTGTTAAAATGTCGTTTCAAAGCATTACCGAAGCTTCACACGTTCAAGAGGATTTATACCTTCTTCACCAAGTGCTTCGCGGCGAAATAGACACTTACAGCATAGAAAAAAAATACATTCATGCTAAAGGTCATCACGTTTGGGCAAAATTAACAGTTTCTTTGGTTCGTGATGAAAACGGTGAGCCTGATTATTTTATCTCGGTCGTCGAAGATATCGATGATAAGAAACGCATCGAATCAGAGCTATATAAAGCAGAAGCACTGTTCAGTAAAATAGTGGCCGCGTTTTCTGCGCATTCTTTTGTTTGGGTAGCGAACCCAGAATTAACCCGAATTCATTACATTAACGAAGGTTATCGTAATATTTACGGGCGTGATGAATATGAATTGCATGCTAAGCCCGATGCGTTTTTATCTTATGTGCATGAAGACGATCGTTTGTTTGTAGAAAAGGTATATAAAGCGAAACCGCTAGAAAGTTGGGACTTACAATATCGCATCAAAAATAGTAGCGGAGAAATAAAGTATATTCACGATAGGGGCATGCCCCTGTTTGACGAGAACGGGCAACAGATATTGGTGGTAGGCACCGCTGACGATGTTTCTCATGAAAAAGAGCAACAGCAAGCATTGTTAGAAGCAATTTCTAAACTTGAGTACCTCTCTAAAACAGATCCACTCACTGGCATTTCAAATAGACGAGAAGTGTTCATTCAGCTAGATAGAGAAATACAACGAATGAACCGCGGTCAGAAACCGTCAACGCTTGTATTTATCGACCTAAACGACTTCAAAAGTATCAATGACACCTTTGGCCATAAAGCCGGAGATAGAGCATTGGTGGGTTTTTCAGACATTATGAAAAATACCCTGCGAGAAACCGACCGTTTTGCTCGCTTAGGCGGCGATGAATTTGTTGTGCTTTTATTTGGTTCAGATGACGCCGATGCCGAGGTGTTTTTCGAACGCTTAGCAGAAACCTCATTCGATATTGAATTTGGCCGTGAGTTTGACAGTGAATTAGCAGATTCCGACGCTAACCAAGACAGTCGCGTGAATAGTGGAAGTGATGGTATCACTACCACCGGAACCTCTCTGTCATTTAGCTTGGGCTGGCACACGTGGGATGCAAATATTGTGACGGCACAAAACTGGGTAGATGCCGCTGATGAAGCCATGTATAAACAAAAACGCCAGCACAAAAGGCATGCTGACGTTTAAAGATAGGTTGAAACATTGGCTTATTCTAAACTAATCCAATTACGCTAAACCTCTTAACTTAGAAGCAGTGAAGGTATACGATAACATGAATGGCAATGCTACATTGCCCCATCAGATTTTAATTTTCTCTTTTGGCATGCGTAGTAGCAAACCACGCCGCTATTTCAGCCCGCTCTTCCTCTGTCATGCCGGTTTTATTTAAAAATGGCATGTCTTTGGTCACGGTAGTGCGTCTTACTAACTGAGGCGCATACCGCGTGATACCTTCCCAGCTATCTAACACCACACCTAATGGCGCAACTTTAAAAATTTCATCGGTAGGGGTGCGTGAATGACAGCCTACACAATGGGTATTCACAAGCTCGGCCACGCGTTCATCAGTTACCACGGCTACACTTTCATTTTCAGTACCCGCTACCTCAACATTCGCTGGCGTTTTCGGCCACGAAACCCATAACGCAATGGCAAGCATAGCAACAGCACCTGTGACTAATATCGATGGTTTAGTTTTGCCAACATGACGTAGGTTGAAGAAGTGACGAATCCATGCGGCAGCCGCCATTAGCGCAATAAGCACTAACCAATTTTGCTCGTGTTGATAAGTCATAGGGTAATGGTTTGAAATCATGATGAACAATAACGGCAAGGTGAAGTAGTTATTGTGCATGGAACGCAATTTAGCGCCCGCGCCCCATTGAGGGTCGATACTTTCTTTCGCTTGTACTGCAGCAACCATTTTACGTTGGTTGGGCATAATGTTGAAAAACACATTACCCACCATAATGGTGCCAATTAATGCCCCAACATGAATGTAAGCGCCGCGGCCGCTAAACCATTGTGTTGAAAGGTAAGTGACTACACAAATAAGCGTAACCAAACATAACGCAAAAACAATAGGATATTTAGCTAGCGGGCTTCTACAGGCAAATTCGTAAATGGCTATGCCGCCAAAAATAAGCCCTAAACCTAACGAAATAGCAGTAGTAGGCGACATATTATTAACTTGAGGGTCAATCAAGTATGCCGAAGCACCAAAGTAATACACAATAATGAGTAGCGCAAAGCCTGATAGCCAAGTGGTGTAAGCTTCCCATTTAAACCAGTGTAGGGTTTCAGGCATTTTTTCTGGGCCATAAGCATATTTGGCTACTTCATAAAAGCCGCCGCCATGTATCGCCCATAAGTCGCCTTTTATGCCTTTATCTTCTTTCCACTTAGGTGGGGTGCGCAAATTATTGTCTAACCAGACAAAATAGAACGACGCACCAATCCACGCCACACCGGCAATTACGTGAAACCAGCGTACAAATAAGCTTATCCAATCAAGCCATGGCATAGTGTGTTTCCTTCTTATTATAACAACATTGACCGCTTATCCAGGTTTCTGCAATAGCGCGATCATCACCCAAAATACTGAGTGCAAAAAAGACATCGTCAAATTCTGCATTGGGCTTAATTCGTAATTCCATGAGTTCATCGTAACGGGGCGTTACAATAATAAAATCGGCAACCGTATTAGGGTTTAAGTTTCCAATTTCGTCATCGAGTTTATGTGCTACCGCAGCGCCTTGGGTCATTAAGTAAAACCCTTCAATAGGATCGATAGGCGCGTGGCGCAATTGGCTAACCTTATAGGCATCGCCGTAGGTTTTTAACATACTAAAGCTCGTACCTGCGCCTACATCGGTAGCTAATGCAACATGCACATTATTGGCTCGTGCGGTTTGCAAATCAAACAATCCGCTCCCCAAGAATAGGTTTGATGTGGGGCAAAACGCCAATGTAGCGTCTGCTTCACCTAAGCGCTGCCATTCTTCGCTAGAAAGGTGAATACCATGACCGAACACCGCGCGTGGGCGCACTAAATTGTACTTATCGTAAACATCTAAATAGCCAGATGCTTTCGGGAATAAAGATTTCACCCATGCAATTTCATCTACATTTTCAGACAAATGGGTTTGCACAAAGACATCTTTGTATTGGGTTGCCAGTTCACCTAAAGCGGCCAATTGCGCCTCTGAGCTAGTCGGCGCAAACCTTGGGGTTATTGCATAGCGATTTCGGCCTGTGTTGTGCCATTTTTCTATTAATACAGCACTGTCTTTTTGGGCGGTTTCTGGGCAATCTTGTAAGTCTGCAGGGCAGTTTCTGTCCATACACACTTTACCTGCCACAATAGCCATGTCTATTTCGCTGGCGGCACTGAATAAGGCGTTACAACATCCTTGGTGTACCGATGAAAAAACGAAGCCAGTGGTCGTGCCGTTTTTCAACAACTGTTGCAAAAACACCTTGGCAATCTTTTGGGCATGTTCCACGTTAGCAAACTGTTTTTCGGTAGGAAATGTATAGTTTTCAAGCCAACTTAATAATTGCTCGCCATAGCTAGCAATACTTTCAGTTTGCGGGTAGTGCAAGTGGCTGTCGATTAACCCAGGTAAAATCCAGCTGTCTTTATGATCATGTAACAATGCATTGGGGTACTGCTCACGCATGCTAGAAAACGAGCCAGTGGCGATAATTTTTTTACCATCTATTACCAAGCCGCCATCGTGAATAACGACAATATCTTCGGCAAACGTGGATGACGCAGTATTAGGCGTTGGAAAGTGTGCAATATTCGCACGAAAAAGCTGCATTATAATTAGCTGCCTCTGTAACTGCTAAAACCAAAAGGAGAGATAAGCAAAGGCACATGGTAATGGCCGCCGTCGCTTTCAAGTTCAAACGCAATATCAATATGAGGGTAAAAACTCTTGCCATGTGTAGCAATTAAGTAGTCATGGCTATGAAAACGCAGTGTATACACACCTGCTTCAAACTTCTGACCCCATTGATTGAAACGTCCATCGTTATCGGTTTTACCAGTAAGTACGTCGCCATTAGGCAAGGTAAGGGTAAGCGCAATGCCTTCAACGGGTTTGCCCGATGTAGTATCTAATACATGACTTGATAAGGTATTCATTAATTTTCGTCCTTGGCAGTTAACGCTTTGTCTATGCGCAACAGGGTAATTTTAATTTGTTCTTGGGCGGCGGTGCGAATTTCTTCATCGGTGCTGTTCGGTAATCGCGTTTGCAAGGCGTTAAGCATCGCGTCGGCCGAAAGCCCAGTGGCACAAATGATGAAAATAAAACCATGCTTATCAAGATACGCTTGATTCGCTTCTTTTAATGTAAGCAGCGTCGCTTCTGATGCACTGGCTGTGCCTGATTGTTCGCCGCTGGCTATGGTTTTCGTGTTGGCAAACTTTTTACGCAACGAATCAACATCGCCAATCATTGGATGGGCGGTGAAAGCCTCTAAAAAATCGTCTTTGCCGCATTTTGACCAAGCGGTTTTCGCATATTCTTTTACATCGTTAGCGGTGTCAAAAGGGCGGCCGTTAACCATGCTATATATCCACGACTGTGCTGCGCAGGTTTGTTGAAACCAATCGCTAGCATCGCTGGCCGATAGGGTATTAAGTTCGTTTAAGGTCATACATTATGTTCCTTAGTGTTAAATCTATCGGCGTTAGTCACCGTAGCACCTTCAACATTGTCTTCACCGGCGTGTAAACGCTGAATAATTTGTGAAGCAATTGATACCGCCACTTCAATAGGACGCTTGCCGGGTATTGAAGTATCGCCAATAGGGGTTGCTAATCGAGCTAAGTCATTTTCATCAAAACCGCGATGTTCCAATTTAGTGATAAAACGCTTGGCTTTGGTTTGTGAACCAATAAGGCCAACAAAGGGCAACGCAGGGTATTTTAATGCTTGCTCGGTAATGCGGTAATCGAGCTGATGATCGTGAGTTAATATTACTAACCAGGTGTTTTCTTCCAGCCCACGCACTTCAGTCTCTGGCGCTTCTTCTACCACCATTTTTACGTTTGCTGGTAGCGGGTGGCTGAACAAATCTTCACGGCTATCAATCCAGGAAATACGAAGTGGAAGCTGGGCCAAAATAGGTACTAAAGCTTTTGCTACATGCCCTGCGCCAAAAATAGCGATGTGCTGCGCATGGCGATTGCACACTTCAAACAATACTTTAACAGCGCCGCCACAGCATTGGCCTAGCTTACTGCTAAGAGGGTATGAGCGTATTTCGGTGCTAGTATTATTTTTACCACGAGTACCGCCACTTAGCATCTCACGGGCTGTGTTGATTGCATCGAACTCTAAATGCCCGCCGCCAATGGTATCTATGCTTTGTGCATCGGTAACTACCATTTTGCTACCGGCTTCACGGGGAGTAGAGCCAGCAATACTAATCACCGTCACAATAACGTAGGGCGCACCGTCTTGTTGACACTGCGCTACCGCTTCATACCAGGTACTCGCTTTCATTGCTGTGCCTGTTGCAACTGCATTACAGCATTCAGTACACGCTCTGGCGTGGCTGGTGTATCTAGTTGCGGGTCTTGGGTGTAACCAGAAATACTTGAAATGGCATCTTTCAAAGCACACCATACTGAAATTGCTAGCATAAATGGCGGTTCACCTACCGCTTTTGAATGGTAAATACTGTCCTCAGCATTTTCTCTGCCAAACAGTTTTACATCAAAATGTTTAGGGGTATCGCCAATAGCAGGAATTTTGTAGGTGGCCATGTTTTCACTGGTTAAGCGACCATCATTATTCCACACCAGTTCTTCGGTAGTAAGCCAGCCCATGCCTTGAATAAAGGCACCTTCTATTTGGCCAATATCAATAGCAGGGTTCAAGCTATTACCCACATCATGAAGTACGTCTACTTTATCAACGCAGTACTCACCACTTAAGGTATCAACAGATACTTCACTTACCGACACACCATAAGAGAAATAGAAAAACGGGCGGCCATCGCCAGTTTCGCGATTGTAGTGTATTTTAGGGGTTTTATAGTAGCCATTGGCCGATAATGACACGCGGTCAAAATACGCCACCTGAACTAAATCGCTAAACGCTTTTTGGTGTTCACCTAATACTAAGTTACCGGCAGTAAACTGTACCTTTTCAGCTTGCTCTGGCATGCCTAGCTCGGTAGCAAAGCACAGTGCTAAGCGTTCCTTCAACGTAATACATGCATTTTGCACCGCTTTACCGTTTAGGTCTGTACCGCTCGACGCCGCCGTTGGAGATGTGTTGGGTACTTTATCGGTGCGGGTGGCAGTTACTTCTATCATGTCCATAGACACACCAAATTCATTCGCCGCAATTTGGGCTATTTTGGTGTGCAAGCCTTGGCCCATTTCTGTGCCGCCATGATTCACTTGAATGCTACCGTCAGTATAAATATGTACCAGTGCGCCTGCTTGGTTCAAATGCTTTGCGGTAAAGGAAATACCAAACTTAACCGGAGTCAGAGCTAGGCCTTTCTTAATGACAGGGCTATTGCGGTTAAAGTCGGTAATCGCGTCTCTACGTGCCCAATAATCGGCGTCTTTTTCAAGCTTTGCGATCATTTCTGTCAGTAGGTTGTGCTCTACTTCCATGCCATAAGGAGTAGTGGTACCAGTTTCTGGCCCGTACAAATTTTGTTTACGTACGGTAAGCGGGTCTACTGCTAGCTTGCGTGCCATGGCATCCATCATGGCTTCAGCCATGATCATACCTTGCGGCCCGCCAAAACCACGGTACGCCGTGTGCGATACCATGTTAGTTTGCAAGCGGTGACCTACAATGTTGCTTGCACCTAAAAAGTAACCGTTATCGGCATGAAACATGGCTCTGTCGACAATAGCGTCAGACAAGTCAGGTGAATGCCCACAATTACCGTTTATATCTACTTTTGTGGCAACAATTTTACCGTTTTCGTTAAAGCCAACCTCAAAGCTATTATCGAAAGGATGGCGCTTGCCTGTCACGTGCATATCAGTGCTGCGAGGTAAACGACACTTCACTGCACACTGGTTGCGAGAAGCTAACAAAGACGCTAAACACGCCCACTGAGCGGCTTGGGTTTCTTTACCGCCAAAACCGCCACCCATGCGGCGCATATCTACCATCACATGATGCAGCTTAATATCGAGTACTTCAGCCACTAGCTTTTGCACTTCACTAGGATGTTGGCTTGAGGTATATACCTTCATTCGCCCGTCTTCATCGGGAATGGCAAGCGACACTTGCCCTTCAAGGTACATATGCTCTTGGCCGCCAATAGAAAGGTGGCCTTTACAGCTTAAAGGTGCAGTGGCAAGTTGAGTATCAGCATCACCTTGGCCAAACCTGTGAGTAGGGCGCACAAAGCGTTCATGTTTATGCGCTTCTTCGGTGGTAAATACCGCGGCGGTAGGAATAACCTTAATAGTGCCTTTTAGTGCCGCTTTACGGGCTAAATGTACCGAAGTTGCAAGCACTGCAAAATAAGGCTGGCCGTAAAATTTTACTTCGCCATTAGCGAGAAGGGGGTCGCCTTCAAAAACCGGCCCAATATCTTTATGGCCAGGAACATCGTCGATGGTAATAACATCGACCACACCTTCACTTGCACTTACGGCAGATAAATCTATTGATTCAATAATGCCCGCCGCGCACCTGCTGGTCCCTACAGCGGCGTAAAGCGTGCCTTGCGGCTCTACCAAATCGTCAATATATTTCGCGCTTCCTTGAACCTGTCTGGCAGCACTTTCATGCTTTACCGACGTATGAACAACCTGTGTTGAGGCTGAATCTTTCGCGCTATCGATAAGCTTACGCATGTTGCACCACCCGAGTTTCAATCTTGTTTTTTACATGGCTGCTTGTACCACTGGCTGATTGGCTAGTGTTTTGATGCTCTAGCCAGAATCGATGCCATAAATTAGCCAGTACAGTTTTACGGTATTCTGCACTCGCTCTCACATCATCTATTGGGGAAAATGCTTCGCTTAAAATTTGTTTACCAATACTCAAGCATTCGATACTTGCCCATTGTTTGCCTTTTAATGCGCTATTTAATGCTTCGCAACTAACTGGCGTTGCGGCAACACCACCAAACCCAGTGCTAACGTGTTCAACTTTACCGTCATTCAAGGTTACGTTGAACACAGCACACACGGCAGAAATATCATCTTCCATGCGTTTTGAAATTTTGTACGCGGCCACTAACTCATTGGCCGTCAGGTAGGGTATTTCAATGTCAGATAGCCATTCGCCTTTTCCTAGCGCCGTTTGGCGATAGCCAGTAAAAAACTCACTTACAGGTATAGCGCGAGTTTGTGTACCATTATCAATATGCAGCACGGCCTTTAAGGCTAGCAATACAGGCGGCATATCGCCAATAGGCGAAGCGTTTGCCACGTTACCGCCCAAGGTGGCTTGGTTACGTATTGGCAACGAAGCAAAGCGGGTGATTAATTCTGCTAATTGAGGAAAGTGCCCTAACAAAGGTTGCGTCAAATCACTTAACGGCGTGGTTGCACCAAACGTGATCGAATGTTCGTTTGTAGTGCATCCATTTAATGATTTGACCCCACTTAAACTAATTAGCGTGTTCACATCTTTCAGTTGTTGAGTAAACATCAAGCTTAAGTCGGTGCTACCTGCTACTAAAAGCGCATCTGGGTGCTGAGCGATAGCATTGGCTAAGGCCGAGCGAGAGTCTGGAACAAGTAAATTACTGGAGCCAAGTACGGGGGTAGCGGCTAGTTCCTTCAACGCGCTTAGCGTAGAAGACTCATTACGTGCGAATGTGTCATCAGGCGTGTTTCCACACACAGATAATGCCGCATCAATAATAGGGCGATAGCCAGTGCAGCGGCATAAGTTACCGGACAATGCATGCAATACATCATCGCGATTTGGCGTGCCATCTTGATGATACAACGCAAACATAGACATGATAAACCCTGGCGTACAAAAGCCACACTGCGAACCATGAAAGTCGATAAGTGCTTGTTGTACAGGGTGTAAGGTGTTGTCTTGAGTTAAATGCTCTACCGCAATAAGTTGTTTGCCATGTACAGCCGACATCAAGGTAATACAACTGTTTACCGTGCGGTAATGTAACCCATCGAACTGTGGGTTAGGCTCGGCAATCACTACGGTACATGCACCGCAATCGCCTGCTGCACAACCCTCTTTAGTACCGGTAAGTTTTCTGTGCTCGCGTAAGAATTGAAGTAACGTCAGGTCAGCCCGGGTATCGTCCAATTCAACGAGTTGTTGATTAATAAGAAAGCGAATCATACCCGCACCTCATCACTATTTTCATTGATATATCCATTAATATAACGGTATTCTTGATAGAAAAGTAGACCATTTGGTCAAATAATTGCTTTAAAAAAAAGGCTTCCCTGAGAATAGCCCCTAATTTGGTAAGCAAAACTGCATACTTGTTGGTGTAATACAGGCAAGAATCGTGCAAGGTTGAACATAGAGAACACAAAGTTAAGTAGGGGTAACGGTATAGTGATTACGTTTTCTATTTTACGCTAAAACCGTGATAACGTAATACAAACGGATGCCAGACGTGTAGTGAAGGATAAAAAAATAACGATGACCAAATTAAGAGACACGGACGCAGGCGTAGGTGCCACAAACAAAAGAAATATTCTGCAAGCCGCTGAAAAATGTTTTGCCCAGTTTGGATTTAAGGGCACTGCGGTTCAAAAAATTGCAGATGAAGCGAACCTGCCTAAAACCAATGTGCTTTATTATTTTAAAACGAAGCAAGAATTGTATGTGGCAGTGCTAGAAGAAACATTGTCGTTGTGGAATTCCCATTTCGACAGAGCCACTGTAGATGACGATCCTGCTGAAGTGTTAGCGGCGTACATTACAGAAAAAATGGAAGTATCTCGTACCCATCCACAAGCTTCTAAAATCTTCGCGATGGAAATTATTAACGGTGCGCAGAACTTAACCGGTTATTTTGACGAAGAACATGCCAAATGGATGGAAGGACGATTAGCACTTATCGACCAATGGATTGAAGTAGGTAAACTCCCTCAGCTTGATGGTGAATATTTACTTTACACGATTTGGGCTAGCACCCAGCATTATGCAGACTTCTCCGCTCAAATTACTCGTCTTCGTGGCCGTAAAATGATTAAAGCTGATTTTGAAACGGCCACACGCCAATTAATTCAATTGGTGCTAGGTGGGTGCAACCTGCCAGTGCCAAGTCGTTATATTGAGAATATTGATGCCGAATAATTCCCATACTTACCCTCGCGACCTTATTGGTTACGGGGCTGATGTACCTAAGGCCAATTGGCCGAACGGCGCTAAAATTGCGCTCCAGTTTGTTTTAAATTATGAAGAAGGTGGTGAGAACTGCGTACTACATGGTGATGCGCACTCCGAAACCTTTTTGTCTGAAATTATTGGTGCGCAAGCATTTAATGATAGGCACCTTAGTATGGAGTCTATTTATGAATACGGGAGTCGTGCGGGATTCTGGCGACTTCATCGTTTGCTCACCAGCTACAATATTCCGGTAACGGTTTTTGGTGTCACTATGGCCATGCAACGTCACCCAGATGCCGTGCAAGCCATGTTAGATGCTAAATGGGAAATTGCCAGTCACGCTATGCGTTGGGTTCATTATCAAGATATGGACGAAGAGACTGAACGAAAAGAAATAGACGACGCTATCATGTTGCATGAGCAACTTACTGGTAAGAAACCGGTTGGCTGGTACACGGGGCGAACCAGCCCTAATACGCTCAAATTGATTGCTGAGCGTGATGACATTCTCTACTGCGCCGACTCTTATGCCGACGATTTGCCTTATTTTGATAACCATTACAGCAAACCTCTTTTAATGGTGCCTTATACGCTAGATACCAATGATATGCGTTTTGCTGCCCCACAAGGTTTTAACAGTGGCGAGCAGTTCTTCCAATATCTTAAAGATGCGTTCGACGTGTTGTACGACGAGGGCAGCGAAGCACCTAAGATGCTGTCGATAGGCATGCATTGCCGTATTTTAGGGCGGCCAGCGAGAATGGCGGCGTTAAAACGTTTTATTGAATATGTGCAATCTCATGACAAAGTATGGCTTGCTACCCGTGAAGACATTGCCCGACATTGGCTAGCCGAACATCCTTTAGTTGAAAAATCCCAGTAAAGTGTAAAGCTATAAGAAGCAAGCTACGCTATATAAAGTGGAGATATAAAAATGAAAGTAAAAATTGCCTTATGTTTATTAACTGCGCTCGTATTAACGGGCTGTTCAAAGCTAAATAAAGAGAACTACGACAAATTAAAAATGGGTATGTCTAAAGATGAAGTCTCATCGGTAATTGGGGCGGCAGATAATTGCTCAAAAACCATGGGCGCAGTATCTTGCGTTTGGGGTAACGAAGAAGCGAAGCATGTAAAGATAGTCTTTATGGGCGATAAAGCCGTTACCTTTAGCTACGATGGTTTAGAGTAGGGTTAGCAAGCTCAATTTCTATGAGCTATGTAATCTAAGTTGCCTGAATAGATTACCCAAAGCATAAAAAAAACGGTGAAGATTATCTTCACCGTTTTTTTTGTTAAGCATAGGCTACCGCTTGCTATTTTAAGTCAAATATATAGCGCAGTATAAACACACCCGCTAACACGTAGGTTAACCCACTGACTTCTCTGAATTTACCGGTCCCCACCTTAATGCCAACGTAGGTAATAAAACCTAGTGCAATACCTTCACTAATACTGAACGTGAGCGGCATAGCTAATAGCGCAACGGTTGCGGTAGCAAGAGCACCTAAATCGTCGAAATCTATCTGGCGAATGGCTTCCATCATTAGAATGCCTACCATGATAAGCGCTGGAGTAGTGGCCATCAAAGGAATAACCTTCATTAAAGGGGTAAGGAACAAGGCAAAAATAAAACACAGTGCAACCACTACCGCGGTTAATCCTGTTCTACCACCTGCAGACGCCCCAGTAGCAGATTCTACGTAACTGGTTACTGGTGATGTACCAATAAATGCACCTACCACACTGGCAGACGCATCGGCGGTCATGGCAGGGCCAATTTTAGGCAATCTTCCGTTTTTATCTAGCAAGTTTGCACGGCGAGAAACACCGATTAACGTACCTATAGTGTCGAACATATTCACAAACATTAGTGCAAATATTAAATCCCAAGTTTCAGCGATATGGTCAATAGGGTACCAAAAGTCCATTGCCATAAAGGTATTCGAAATTGGTTCTGGTAAGCCGATAATGGCTTCAGGCGTTGCGGTTAACATGCCATTCTCGGTTGGCACGAAGGCACCAATTACGGTAAGCAACACAATAGATATAAGAATGCCTCCGGTAACCTTTTTTACTACCATCACAATAGTAAAAATAATACCAAGTAGCGCAAGCATTACCGCAGGGTCAGATAAATCACCAAGACCCACAAAGGTAGCCGGATTGTCTACAACCAGCCCCGCATTTTTAAGGCCAATAAAGGCAATAAATAACCCTATGCCGCATTGCACACCAATTTTGAGGGCCGGGGGAATAGACTCAGCAACTTTAGTCCTCACCCCAGTTAAGGACAGAATTAAAAAGAGAATACCGTTCCAAAATACTATCCCAAGAGCCGCTTCCCAAGGAATTTCCCGAGATAAACAAATTGTGAAAGCAAAAAAAGCGTTTAAACCCATACCTGGCGCAAGCGCAATGGGGTAGTTAGTCATAAACGCCATCAATAGAGTGCCCAAACAGGCAGCTAGGGCGGTTACCGTTATTAACCCTTCGATAGGCATGCCACTTAAGCCAAGGATCCCAGGGTTTACCACTAAGATGTACGACATGGCAGCAAAAGTGGTTAGCCCCGCTACCACTTCTGTTTTTATTGTGGTTCCATGCGCCTGAAGCTTAAAAAGGCGCTCTAATACGTTATTAGACATGTAGATTTCTCTATGCGTTGAGTCATTTATCATTATTTGTTGTTGCATGAAGCAAAAACTTGACCACTTAGTCAGTTTGTTGGTGCGTTTTGTGCTACGGTAAACATAGCCAGAATACGCAAAGTCAGTGTTACGCCAGTGAAATTAACTAATAAAGGTTTTAAAAACCGCGTATTTCACATTGGAAGCGTTATAAAAACGCCTGACTAAATCAACGCTAGAAAAGAAGTTGCGCACTAATTAAGATGCAAATTGCATCAAAATGGTGCGCTTCTAACTGTGAGGGGCCATGTCGCTATCAACAATAATTCAAAAACTCCCGAAGGCTGAACTGCACTTGCATATAGAAGGCAGCCTAACACCTGAGCTTATGTGGCACCTGGCAAGTAAACATAGTATCACGTTGCCATATAAAAGCATTGAAGAGATAGCTGCTGCCTATCAATTTACTAACTTGCAAAGCTTCCTCGACATATACTATGCCGGTGCGGGCGTGCTCATTGATGAAGATGATTTTTACGCGTTAATGTGGGCGTATTTCACCCGCTGTCATGAAGATAACGTGGTTCACACTGAAATCATGTTCGACCCGCAAACCCATACCGCAAGAGGTATAGGATTTGATGTATTCATGCCAGGTTTTTTACGGGCCATGAAAGATGCACAAAAGCAGTACGGTATTTCTAGTTACTTAATTATGTCTTTCTTAAGGCATTTACCAGAAAGCGACGCGTTCGCCACACTTGAAGCTGCCAAACCTTATTACAGTGTTATAGATGCGGTGGGTTTAGACAGTTCTGAACTGGGTCATCCACCATCTAAATTCGAACGGGTGTTTCGAGAAGCGCGAGCTCTTGGGTTTAAAATAGTCGCGCATGCAGGTGAAGAGGGGCCGCCAGAATATATTTGGGAAGCATTAGACTTGCTTAACGTTGACCGAATTGATCATGGCGTAAGGTGTCAGGAAGACGAGAAGTTAATGGCTTACATAAACGCCAATCAAATTCCTCTTACCGTGTGTCCATTAAGTAATCTGAAATTGTGTGTGGTAGATGACTTAGCCAAACACAATATATTATCGCTACTCGATGAGGGTTTAATGGTTACTGTGAATTCGGACGATCCTACGTATTTTGGTGGGTTTTTGAATGATAACTATATAGCCCTGTGTGATGCGTTGCCTGTAACCGAAGCACACGTGAAGCAACTTGCTATTAATAGTTTTGCGGCTAGCTTTTTACCGGATGACATTAAACAACAACACATTGCGCATATACATTCGTTAACACGCTAAAATGATAAGCCGCTCATCTCATCTTTCTAGGCGTGGGCGGCAGCCATTTCTGATTTGGTGGCGTCGATTACTGACGCCAACGCGCTACCGTTTACTTCAATTTCATTCCAATCACCTGATGCCGACAATATTTCGATGGATGAGGCTTTCTGGCGCAATGCCTCGGCGCCCACATCACCCGATACACCTTTAATAGCATGGCTGGTAAAGCGAACGTCTTCTAAATTTCTATTTGAAACCGCTGTAGTAAGCGTTAAGTGTTTTTCATCGATTTGATCAATGAACATTTCAACAACACGTTTTAAAAGCGCGTGGTTTCCTGCCAAGCGTTGCAGTGCTTTTTCACGTTGCCAAAGCGACGTACTTTCAAAACTCATAAGTTATTTTTGCCTTGTAAACCAAGTGTGTAGTGAGAACATTTACTGTAGAACAGAAACTGTATATCAAAAAAATTTAAATGTGAACCCAGTTCTAGCGAGATTTCGGCTGTTTTAATGAAGACAGACTTAAGTATTTCTTTATCGCTCTTGTGGCACTTATCGTATAACAACGACTTCTCAGTAGCGCTTTAGGACATAATCGGTACTGTAAATGCATCAGCAATTACAATCAGCAATTAAAATCAGCAAGAACAATGCCGACAACATAAGTGCAGTTGAATGTAGACTAAAGGCTAATAACGAAAAGCATAGCATGGCCGATACTTGATAGAGAAAAAGGTAAATAAGGAGAAACGATAGCTATGGATATGCGAGCGCAAAAAGTGCTTATTGTTGATGACGAACCCGTTAATATCGTCATTATAGAATCTGCTGTAAGTAGTTTAGCGAACGTAATTAGCACCAGCAACAGCTTAGAAGCCCTTCATCTTATTGAAATTCATAAACCTGATTTAATTATACTTGATATTAGTATGCCTAAGCGCTCAGGGTTCGACATCTGTAGAGCGGTTAAGGCTGATATGAGCTTGCGAGATATACCGATACTTTTTGTGACGTCTTTTACCGACAGTCAGAACGAGCGAAAAGCACTTGAATTGGGTGCAATTGACTTTATTGCTAAGCCTATCGATATAGAAATTTGTAGGATGCGGGTAAAAAATCACCTTTTAATACAACGTCAAAAATCACAGTTATCTATTTACAACGAAAGAATACTTGAAGAAAAAGAACAATTAAACATTACGCTTAATGCTATCGCTGATGGCGTTATTGCCACCGACGCAGAAGGCGTTGTGACTTTCATTAACCCAGTTGCTCAGCGCTTAACTGGCTTTAATGAATTTCAGGCGTGCGGGCGAATGGTTGATGAAATTATGGATTTACGAGACGCCACGACTAATGCCGGAATGATTAACCCTGCGCTATATACCATGAAGGTTAAGCGGCCGGTTTCTATGGCGTTCAACGTAAAATTAATCAGCAAGCAAGGTAAAGAGTGCAGGGTAGAAGATACCGCTTCACCGATATTAGACACACAAGGGAGAGTTAAAGGGTCGGTCGTTGTATTCCAAGATGTGTCTGAATCGGTGGCGATGGCCGTTCAAATGACCCATGTCGCTAATCACGACCAACTTACTGGCTTGCCCAATAGGGTGTTATTGCACGACAAAATTGTTCAATCTATTAATCGCACCGACAAAGCGAAGCATAGTGTCGCTTTGTTACTTATAGACATTGATAATTTCAAATATTTGAACGATGCGCTAGGCCACAAAGTCGGCGACTCCATTATTCTATCTGTATCGAAACGTCTTCAACATGCATGCGGTTCGACAGTAACGCTAGCAAGGGTAGGCGGAGATGAGTTTGCGTGTTTATTAACCCATGAAGATAGTGGGTTAAGTGCAGATGAAGTGGCAATGAGCTGTTTACAAAGTGCAAGAGAGCCTATTCATATTGATGGGAAGCATCACCAACTTAGTTTAAGTATTGGTATAAGTTTGTTTCCTCAAGATGCTGCTAGTGCAGAAGAAATGATGCGTCACTCAGACACGGCCATGTATCGCGCGAAAGCCACAGGTAAGGACAAATTCAGCTTCTTCTCAAAAGATTTGAAACTTGCCATGCGCAAGCGGGTTGAAACCGAAATAAAGCTTCGCACCGCGCTTGATAACAATAGCCTGACGGTATTTTTCCAACCTAAATATGATTTGAATTTAAATAAAGTCGTTGGCGCGGAAAGTCTAGTTAGACTAATCGATGAAGATGGCAACATAACGCCACCAGATGAATTCATTCCTTTGTCTGAAGAAACAGGGTTGATACATCGGTTAGGTAAGCAAGTTTTGGTCAAAAGTTGTGAGTTTATTGCTAAATGCGTTGAAGCGAATGAACCGTTTAAAATTGCGGTAAATGTGTCAGCGCAGCAAATAGCGAACCCTTACTTTGCAAAAGAAGTTGAGGAAGTTATTGTGTCGACCGGAATCGATCCAGGGCTAATAGAATTAGAGGTAACGGAGTCTGCATTGATGGCTGATTTCGATCAAACGCGAAACGTATTATTAGCGCTTTCCTCGTTAGGGCTCTCGCTAGCACTAGATGACTTTGGCACTGGCTACTCAAGCTTGTCTTACTTACGTCAGTTTCCTTTAAACGTACTTAAGATTGATCGATCTTTTATAAAAGACATGGATACCGAACCCCAAGCGCTTGATATAGTGACGGCTATTGTTCGTCTCGGTAGTTGCCTTAACATGGTCTTAGTGGCAGAGGGGCTTGAAACCGAATTGCAGTTTCACTCGCTTAGGCAGTTAGGCTGTGAATATGGTCAAGGCTACTACATGTGTAAACCGGTATCAGAAGATGAATTTACTGAACGATTTTTGAATCAGGCGCCTATAATGACGTAATGGCAAAGTATAAAAACTTGAAAAGATGGCAGTTTGTCTTTTTTGGCTTAATATCTTTTAAGTAATGATGTAATATCAATTTATGCTTTTTTCCCTTCACTCTCTTAAGACAGTCCTGTTAAATTTATGCAGTTAGAACTAAAACCATACTCGGCATGCAAGGTACTCGTGGTCGATGATGAGCCTATTAGCAGAATGCTGCTTACTTCTATACTTGAGTCTTTTGTTAACTGTATTGCTGCGTCAAACGGTGAAGAGGCCATTGACCAATGTGTGATGCACAAGCCTGATCTCATTCTATTAGATATGAATATGCCGGATGTCGATGGCCTTACTGTTTGTCGTACCTTAAAAGACAAAGCTGATACCGCCCAGATACCTGTTGTCTTTGTCACCTCTACGATTGATGTCGAAACTGAAAATATGTGTTGGGAAGTGGGAGCCTCTGACTTTGTGTTGAAGCCGGTTACCGCCTCTACACTGGTTCACCGCATAAAAAACCACTTGCAAGGCAAGCTACGCACAGAACTGCTTGAAAGATTGACGTTTCACGATCAATTAACGGGCTTATACAACCGGCTGTACTTAAGTAATGAAATTCCATTATTAGTAAAACAAGTGGCTCGTGACCATAGCACGCTCGGCGTCATCATGATGGATATCGATTTCTTTAAGCTCTACAACGATAACTATGGCCATCTTCAAGGTGATATCTGCCTTCAACAAGTAGCAGCCATTATTGAGGAGCATGCGCGCCGTCCCAAAGATGCAGCCATTCGATTTGGCGGTGAAGAGTTTATGCTGGTATTGCCGTATACCGACATGAACGGGGTTAAGAAAGTTGCTGAAGACATTGTGTCTGCAATAAGAAGTGAGAATATCACGCATTATGCGGGCAAGGATGGAAAGCTAAGTATTAGCGCTGGCTATGCTGTAAGGCCTGCTAATGAATTGCAAGACACCGGCATATCTTCACTTATCGAATCAGCTGATATTTTTCTTTTTGAAGCCAAAGAAGCAGGGCGTAATCGCGCAATAGGTTAATCGGCTTCTCCCTTAGAATAATAGCCTATTGTTTAATTTTTTTTCTTTTCTAAAACCACTATTATTGCCTTAATGGAGCAGTGTAAAAGCTGTAGTAGCTCCTCTCTCCCTTAGAGGGCTTCTTGATTTTAATGGCGGTTTGCTATGTCTCAACAATTCGATAGTAAAGAACAGTACCCTATTACCGTTTCATCAACAGTGCTTAACTTTGAAAAAGTACTTAAATCTGGTTGTGACATATTATCCATGCAGCAAGGCTTACTCTTGCACGTTACGGGTGAGCATATAGACGTTATCGCTAAAGCCACCGCCTCTCTAGCGCCTAATAAATACCTACTACCCCCTTTTCCTGTTGATATTGACTCTCTTCCTTCCAGTCAGTTAGAAAGCTGCGCTGAGGTTAAACTATGGGCAAAGCAAAATTTATCGGCGAAAGACTTTATTATTGGCCGTATTCACCGTGTTGGTCACTACCACGTTGTGTTAATACTGGCAAACAGCATAGAAGATGTCGATTTTTCCTACGATAAAGGGAAGTTATCGTTGCTCGATAACTGGCTGGAAAGCGTTTTACAAAAAGAACGTGGAGCAGACGACAATTCACTTAAACATGCCGAGTTATTTGAAAAGCTACAGTCAGTGGCAAATATCGGTGTGTGGGAAGTTGATATCGTTGAAAATGCCCTTTTTTGGTCCTCTCAAACCCGTATTATCCATGAAGTGCCTCAAGATTATATGCCAGCGCTTGGCTCAGCCATTGAGTTCTATAAAGAGGGGGCAGATCGCGATGAAATCACAAGGTTGGTCAAGCACGCGATAGAAACAGGCGAACCATGGACCGCTACCTTGCAGATAATAACCGCGAAGGGAAACCCGGTGTGGGTAGAAAATCACGGTATGGTCGAAATGTTTGAAGGCCAATGTGTTCGGCTTTTCGGTACGTTTCAAAATGTTGATAAGCCTGTAAAACTTCGCTTGGAACTTGAAGCAAGACAGAAAGACGCAGAAATGGCATTTAAAGAGCGTGGCAACTTATTATCTCGTATCAGTCATGAATTAAGAACGCCGCTAAATGGTATTACGGGAATGTTACAGGCCATAAAGTTTGAGCAGCGAGTGAATATTCGAGAGCGAAAAACGGATTTGGCACTTAAGAGCGCCGGCCGCTTACTGCTGCTAATAGATGATGTTTTAGACTATACCGAAATTTCCAGTGGCGAGCTTACACTGAATAAAAGTCACTTCTGCGTGCGTGCAATGGTAGAAGAGTTGATTGACGTATTTAAACCCTTGTGCAAAGAGAAAAGCCTTCGTTTATACGCGGCACTGTCGTTGCCTAAGAATACCTATATAAATGGTGATGCCAATAGAATAGGTCAGATTATTTCTAAGTTACTGCACAACGCCATTAAGTTTACTTCACGAGGGCACATTTCCATCCAATTAACGCTTAGAGAAGCGTTGACTGAGCCTAACTTGCTTATTTCTATAGAAGACACGGGTGAGGGTATGGATGAGGCAACTAAAACCTCGTTGTTCACTCCTTTCATACAAGGGCAAAAGCAATCGGCAATTAAAGGCAGTGGAACAGGCTTAGGCCTTTCTATCGTAAAACAACTAGTTGATAAAATGGATGGTGAGATAGATATTCGCTCTGAAATAAATGTAGGCACTGCCTTTGATGTAGTCATTCCTGTTACCCTGACAGACGCTAAGCAAGGTCTTCTAGACCACGACGATGCTTTATCATCTAGCTTACTCTCTATCCCATTGTCTATTCTGGTGGTGGACGATAATGATATTAACCGCATTGTGCTTGCTTCGATGTTGGAAAAATATAACTTTATTGCCGATGAAGCTGAAGACGGTCAAGTGGCAATACAAAAGGCCAGAGAAAAAGACTACGATCTTATCTTCATGGATTGTGCAATGCCGGTGCTCGATGGTGTATCTGCCACAAAAATCATACTTGAAGAAGGATTGATACGCAGTCAAGGTAGTATCGTAGCAGTAACGGCTAATACGTCTGAAGAAGACAGAGAAGCGTGTAAAGAGGCGGGAATGTCAGCGTTTTTGTGTAAACCCGTCGATCAACGCAATGTTACGTTAGAGCTTAAGAAAGTATTGCTTAGTAAGTCATTTGCAATACATCAGTGACAGCGGAAGCCCGCTGTCACAAATGGCTTGTAATTGCAGTTTTACTACTGCTTAACAGGTAATTCGTTTTTAACAGTATCCCAGTTTGTCGTAATTTCCTCAATCACCACCGACCCTACAGCATAGGCAGCCTCTACAGCAGACTGAAGTGCCGCGTAGCCTTCGCCAGAGCTTTCTAGCTCTAAGTTCTTAGCTGCCGTTAGCCCTGCTGGCTGCATAGTAAAGTTACTGGCGGTGCGAAGAATAAGAACACGGTCTTTATCAACCAAGTTAGCATTGTCTAGGTAAGTCAGCGCCTGTAGTGTGGCTGAATCTTCCATGCCTGAAGTCACAAAGTTACCCTTGCTTTGCGTCCAGTAGCCCACCCAATCGTTTGCCCAGTCATTAAGTAATTTGCCGTGCCAGAAGGTCGAAGCCGATAAATGCGAGCCTGTCATAATACTTGGTTTCTCAAGTGCTTTAGGATAGCCCGTATAGGTGGCTCGTAGTTTATCCATAGCTGGCGTGTTCGGTAATGACGTACCTTTAGTTAGGTTGAACGCCCAATCTCTTAAACTGGCATTTAAAATATACACTTCACCGTTAGGGGCCTGTTCTGGGTTTACCGACTCGGCGTTAGCGTAAGTTGAGTGGGTGAAAAGCGGGAAGTAGCCCGTTTTCCAGTCGCTTGGAATTTCACGTGCATCTATTTGGTGGGCAAGGTCGCCATCCACTACGTAGTCAGTCCAGACAGCAGAACCAATGGTGCCATCAGCAGGATCCATACCTGCAATGCCGGCTACAAGCCAGTAAGCATGCGTTAGGTCGAATCTAGGATCTAGACCAAGTGCCATAATAGCAGCCGAGGCCCGAGCGATACCCATACCCGTTACAATACCTAATACGCCAGTTTCTTCATTAACAAAAATATCATGGTGAGCATGGGGCAGGGCATAGCGGGTTGAAAGCTTTTGGCCTTTTTTCCAAAGTTGGAACTCGCCGGGCTTGTCACCTTCGTCTTCACCAATTTCAAACATGGCAACCACAACGGTTTTAATCTCAATAGGGGAAGTATCGGTTGTTTCAGCGCAGTGCCCAGCAGAAGCAAAGAAAGAAAGGGCGAGAATAGCATTAGCAAAATAGCGCATTAATAATTGTCCTCTTAGGTATAAAAAAAGGTAAATCTACGAGGGTAGATTTACCTTTATAACGTTTATTATTACAACAGCATTAAGACAGTATCTTAGAACTTATAGGCGAACTTCGCGCTCCAATGACGTGGTAATTCAGGTAGTACAACCTGGCTACCAAACAAGTCAGGGAAGTTAGCGCGGAAGTAACGCTCATCCGTTAAGTTTTTAACCGTTAAATTAACAGACCAGTCGTCAGCTTGGTAAGAAACACCTGCATTCACTAGCGTGTATGCTGGAAGCATTACCGAAGCAGAGAAGCCAGAAGCCACTTCTTCAACGTCAACTACACTTAGGTTAGCTGCATAGCCGTTTTGGAAGTCGTAAGTTGCCGTTACTGTGTACACATTTTCAGGAATACCTGCTTTACGTGCATCAGAGTTAGCGAAGCCGTCACCAACTAAGTTCAAGCCAATCACGTTACCGCCAAATACAAGCGATGGATCGGTAAGGCTTGTTAAGTCTTCTGCACCAAGGAAACCAAACTGGTTGCCGTTTTCAAGTGCAGTAAGGTTAATAACCTTAATGTTTGTGTAGCCTGCAGACATTACTAAGTTTTCGTTAACAACCCAACGAAGTTCAAATTCAGTACCTTTGTTATTCGTGGTGTTGTTAGTAACTGTGTTTTGGCTGCTAAAGTCGGTTCTTTCCATTTCAAATGATGAAAGTGCAAAGTAAAGGGTATCGTCTAGCAATGAACCTTTAATACCAAACTCGAAAAGTTCTGAGGTATCGAACGCACCGCTTTCTAATTGGCCAACACCAATTTCAGCACCTTGACCCGCAACAATCGTTGCTTGCTCAGCAGCCGTGATGTAAGGAATTAGGCCAAACGGAAGTTCGTAAGAAATACTGGTATTCCAAGACCAACCGCCTACAGTGTCTTCAGCATACAAAGGAACTTCATCACCTGTTGCACCAAGTAGTAGGTCAGTACGTGAAGTACTTTCAATATCAATGGTGTCGTAACGTACACCAAGTACAAGGTTTAAGCCCCAATCCCACGTAAGGTCGGTCATGGCACCAATACCTAAATCAAGGTAGTTACCTTCATCGTAGTTATCAAAATTCTTGCCTGAACGAGTAGAAAGCAAACGCTTGTCTAGTGCAGATGACGGCATTGTTAAATCACGACGGTTAAAGTACTCGTACGTAAAGTCATCACCGTGTAAAAAGTCGGTGTAACGAATTGACGGTGAAATTTGAAATTGTGCTAACAAGCTGTCGTTTTCATATTCGGTAGCGAAAACAATCTTATCTTCAATTACCCAGCTATCGTGGAATTGAGAGAAGCCGTACGCATTTTCGTTGATGTTATCGTATGAATCGTAGAAGAACTGGTTACGAATTTCCCAGTTGTCTGCGTAATAGATGGTATCGAAGTAGAAAGTAATCGCTTCGTTACCCAATTGGTCATCTGGTGCAACCAATACTTGGCTACCGCTTAGGGTAGTCGTACCTACGTTTTCAAGTGCCATTAGGGCAGTCGCTTCATCATCGGTAAATGCAGCACCAGGCACGTAGAAGAAGCTGTTACCCGCAATGTTTACGGCGCCATATTCTTCGTGACTAATTGAGCCGTCACCGTCTGTATCAAGCGGTTGTGCAGTACCTGTTATATACGTACCGTCGTCAATTAGATCTTGTGTTAAACGGTTCCAACCAGCAACTTGGTTACCATCGTAATCATGATACATACCACCAAATTCAACACGTAGGTTATCAGTAATATCTATGTTGAAAGCGGCTTGTAGAATAGTTTGGTCAGTTTGCGTATTTTCATAATAGCTATCTGAGTTTTCAACTTCACCGTACAGGTAGTAACCTACTGTTTTGTCGCCAACTTGTGCTGGACCACCAACTTCTGCCGTTAGTACGCTCTTATCCCACGAACCCGTAGTATAAGAAATTGCGCCTTCAGGCTTCTCTAAATACTGACCAGAAGAAGCTCGAGCAGATTTAGGGTTAAAGTTTAAGTAACCACCAATCTTAGACGGGCCATAAATAGGAGAGGCTGGACCACGAACAATATCAATTCGGCTTGAAGCACCAATTGGCGTAGGGTAGTTACCTGGGTTATCTAGGCGTTTAACGCCGCGGAAATAGGTTTCACCAGGTGTACCACGTACATCAAGTGATCCTGCAACACCAAAGAATGATTGGGTAAATGTACCAGGTGCAAATGCCACTAGTTCATCAATATCTGAAACGTTAAAACGCTCCATTTGTTCTTGAGAAATCGTTGATGCAGAACGCGGTGTTTCAAGAATTGATTTTCCAAAACCAAAAACTGATTCAACATCTTGGCCAGGCAAACTGCCCAGAGAGCCTGTTACTTCAATTTTTTCAACGTCAGCGTCTTTCGGCGCAGATTCAGACTCTTGTGCAAGTGCGATTGAAGGCACTGACAATGTCAGACCGAATGCTAGCGCACGGGCTAGTGGGTTAAGCTTGAATGTAGTGTTAATCATGGTTTCCTCTATTTTTAATAACCTTTTAAAAGGCCTTTTATACTTTTTTATTTTTCTGTCTGGGTAAAAGCACAATGAGTGCCAGCTTCTTGTCCAGTTGGTCAGGAAATTAAATAAAATTAAATTTATGATTTTATTGAACTTTTTTGGAGTAGTGAAAATAGATAATGTTATTTTATTGTGAAGTGTTGCAATGCTGGTGGCTCTCTGCACCAGCATTGTGATATTTAGCGTGAGTATTGCACCAATTTCGCTCTTTACACTTCACCTTGGGTCTTTGACGCCGTGCTGGAAGTTTTTTGCGGTGCACTGGGTAGGGTGAGATCTAAAATGATAGCGGTTAAACCCGCAGAGGTAACCGGTGAAAGTAAAACGTTTTCAAGCCAAGTGGGTAATTGTGATAATGCGCTGGGTACCATCATTACACCAATGCTCATCCCTAACGCACACGCGGTGATTAAGCTGCTTCTTCTATCTAACGCATAGCTGGCAAGTAGCTTCAGACCACCCACGGCCACCATGGCAAACATAACCAACGTTGCCCCGCCCAACACCGGCTTAGGTATAGCTTGTAGCACTCCGCCAACCGCAGGGAACAAGCCAACAAATACAAACATGCCCGCCACGAAGAAACCTACTTTTCTACTCGCAATACCTGTTAGCTGAATAACGCCGTTGTTTTGGCCAAAGGTGGTATTGGGAAATGTATTAAAGGCGCCCGCAATCATAGAGTTAAGTCCGTCACCTAAAATGCCACCTTTTATACGCGATAGGTAAAGTGGGCCTGACACGGGCTCTTTGCAAAACAAGCTATTCGCGGTTAAATCGCCTGCGGTTTCAATTGCGGTAAACAAGTAGATAAGTGCGATAGGTAAAAACAAGGTAATGTCGAAGCTAATACCAAACGCAAAAGGCTGGGGAACGGCAATAGCGGGTAAATCATTTAAGTGGGAAAAGTCTAATCCTTTAGTAAACCACACATAGGCGGTACCCAAGGTCATGCCTATAAAAATAGCCGATAGCCTTACCCAATGATTATTCGACGCGTTCAAAAATACAATAATAAGTAAAACGCTTACTCCTAAGCCTAAATTATCTAAGCTTGCGAATGATTCAGCATTAAACCCACCTGCTAAATCTGTCATTCCAACATTAATCAGTGATAAGCCAATGGCAGTAATCACAATGCCAGTCGTCAATGGTGTGATAATGCGTTTAAGTTGTGTAACAAATAAACTAAACACCACCTCAACCAAGGCGCCCGCCAATGTAAGGCCAAAAAGAAGTGATAAAATTTCTTCGCTACTTCCACCTTCATTTTTTACCTTCATGCCAGCCAAAAGCAACGCGCTGATAAACGCAAAGCTGGTGCCCTGAATGGCCACCAAGCCACTGCCCACTGGGCCAAATTTTTTAGTTTGAATAAAGGTGCCCACACCACTAACAAAAAGCGCCATGCAAATTAGGTAGGCAGTGTGTTCTGTAAGCCCTAAGGTGGCAGAGATAATTAATGTAGGCGTTATCACGCCAATAAAGCTCGCCAGCATGTGCTGAAACGCAGCGGTTAAGCACGCTACCGCATTGGGTTTGTCGTGCAGGCTATAGAGTAAATCTTGATGTTTCTCTTGCATGATTAATCCTTATTGCCGCTGCACAGTTCGCTTTCAAATTTACAGATGAATGCACGAAACATTGGGGGAGAGGTAGGCACAGTATCTGATGCCACCTGAGTTTCAAATTCAGCAACACGTTGATGAAATAAAGTAAGCTGCTGCGCTTTTACATTTGGTTGTAAAAAGCTGTACTGCAAACTGTTGGTGCTTAATGTGAGTACTTCTTCCCAGCTTAAGTTGAATTCGGTTACCGCGACATAAAACTCATCGGTTAATGTGGAGTCGAACATGCCTCTGTCATCGGTAGATAGCGCGGTAGGGATACCTGTTCGCAAATATTCTGGAAAGGGGTGGGTATCGTAGCTGGGAATGTATTCAAGCAGTAAGTTGGAAATAAGGTTAATTTCGATAAGGTACTGGCTGTTTCTCATTAGCAATAGAGTATCTGAGTCGAAAATGGTATTTAACCCGTGCCCAATGCGCTCTGCACCAAGCAATAAGGTGTCTCGCACATTTGAATCGGCGGTTTCAGACTCACCAGCATGAAAAGCCAATGAAACTTTAGGGTATGTAGCACGAAGCTTACGAAGTGTTGATGCAAACCGTTTCGGTTGCCCGTTTATATCATCTTCTCTGCCTACTAAATTAATGCCTACGTACAATTCTCTGTGGCTATCTACAAAGTCATAAATCCATTCTAGTTGTGCTTCGGCGTCGGGTAAAAAGCGAACAACAGCATATTGAAAACGAACAGTAACTTGCGTGGCTTGCGCCTCTTCACTGGCAAGCATGTCGGTATAAATGGCTAATGCTTCGTCGGGCGTATAAGTGCTTCCATCAGGTTTTTTTGTATAGCGAACATTTACCTGGGTTTCCAAATATTGCAGATTTTCCTTTTGGTAAGCTTGCATATTACGTAGCAATATTTTTGACACTAACGTGGGGTTTGCGGTCAATTCGTTTAACCGTTGCCAATGGGTAGAAAAGAATTCTTCTCGTCCTTCCGACGCCGTATGTAAGCGAATACTATCCATAAACTCGCGTTTTAAATTGTTATCAAGCAAGCCTAATTCAGTGTAATTTTTCTGAATGCACTGAGGTAATTTAGCCCATGTCGTTTCGCTGATGGTATGAAAGCGTAAGGCACTTTGTGGGTCTGAATGGCATGGTTTGATACTTACCTGGGTGTAATAGGTATACCCACCATTTTTTGTAGGATCGGCCGCCAGTTCGTACCACCATTCACTAAACCCTGAACCTGACAAATGATGATGTAAATCACCGCCTTTTGGCATGGTGTGTAAAAATTGATACATCTGGCGTGGTGTCGCTGTTTTTTTGAAAGCTTCAAACCACAACGGCATAGAAAAGGGAGTAGAAGTAGAAGATGAAGAATTGGCTACGGCACTGGGTGCGGCAACACTTTTATAAGCAAAACTGGTAAGAGAGATAAATACAACAAGATAGAAAGGCAAAAAGGTAAGTCGCAAACGCATGAGTACTACAGCAGTATTAAAATTATAATGCGAGTTTTTGCAAGAAGCTGACCACTTAGTCTATGGTCTATAAGAAGGTTAACTCAATGATTAACCGCTATTTTTATTTAGAAGAAAGGTGGAAAGGAACGAGTTCTAAAGATATGTCGCACCAAGTTGGTGCTCTAAAACGAAAAGCGCGCCAATATGACGCGCTCAAATTAACAGCAAGGCGATGAAAGTAATTAAAATTCAACACCTTCATCTAGCGTAACAAAGATGGAGTGACGCACTTCGTTGTACATGGCTTTTGAGCAGTGACCTTCACCTTCCGTATCTTCTAGCAAGATAACATCACCAGAACCAAATACATGGCGTTCACCGTTAGAAACCGTAAACTCTGCGCGGCCTTTTAAGATAAACAGAAGTTGGCGTGCTGGCGCAGGGTGCCATTTAAAGTCATAGTCTGCTGGCGTTTCCCTAAAGATGATTTTATCGGCGCCAAACTTTTCTGATAACAGTCCAATAGGCCCACCATCTTTCAGTGGAATATCAATTTCTCCAAAGTGGCTCTTGCCTTCATCGTCGTTATATATCCTTGCTATCTTCATCTTACTCATACCTGTTTCTTATCATTTAACGAATAATGCTTAAACGTGAACCTTGCGTAGGCTAGAACTAAGTTTTAGTACTTTAACGTGCGAAGACTATGGTGCATTACCGCTAAGCTCGCGGCAACATCGTCTGTGGTGATAGACTCAGCCGGATGGTGACTAATGCCACCCTTACAGCGTGTGAATAACATAGCAACAGGGCATATTTCAGCCATTGCCATTGCATCATGCCCTGCACCCGAGGCCAGTACTTTGGGTACTATGCCTGCTTCAGTTACACCTTTAAGCAATGTATTTTGTAGGGCACTATCACAATGAACCGCTGGCGCACTGTGTGTTTGCTCTACCTTCAATTCCACATTGCGTAACACGGCAATGTCGTTGATTTTTTGCAAAATCTCTGCCAATGCGGCATCTCTCAATGGGTCTTCTTCACTGCGAATATCTAAAGAGAACTGGCATCGGCCAGAAATCACATTCACGCCATTGGGCGCGTTCTCAATTTTACCCACGGTAGCCACAACACCTGGACGCTGTTGACTAATAGACTCTACCGCTAAAATCATTTCGGCGCTGGCGCATAAGGCGTCGTGGCGCATCGACATAGGCACAGTTCCCGCGTGTCCTGCCATGCCGGTAACCGTTAATGAAAAGCGTTTCGCACCAGCAATAGCATTTACTACACCTACAGGTAAGTTCTCTTGCTCTAACACTGGGCCTTGCTCAATATGCAGTTCTAAGTAACCCAGCAAGTCAGTTTGTGCAATGGTGGCGCTGTTAATAGCATCAAAATCCAGCCCAAAGTTTTTCATCGCATCTTCTAGGGAAATGCCATCTTCGTCTTTTAGCCTGCGCCATTCGTCTTGCCACTTGCCTGTTAACGCACGGCTACCTAATAGGGTAGTACCAAAACGGGTGCCTTCTTCGTCACAAAAGCCAACAATATCAATGTGAAAAGGAAACTGTCGACCTTCGCCGCTGAACATGGCCATGAGCGTTACCGGTGCAACTACACCTAACATGCCGTCGTATTTACCGCCATTTGGCACCGTGTCTAAATGACTGCCAATAATTAAGCGAGGTGCATTGGGTACGGCTGATGTATAGCGGCCCCAAATGTTACCTACGCTGTCTTGCCAGGTTGTCATACCGGCTTCTATCATCCAGCCGGATGTTAGCTGATTGGCCAGTTTGTGTTGTTCGGTTAAATAGCGCCTGTCTAAACAGCTTGGGTTTTGGCTTAGTGAACCTAGTGCTTCACAGCGCGCCATTACTAGCGCGGCCGCATCAGAAAATTCAGACATTCATGGCTCCCGAATACACAGCAAGTGCAGCGTCTACGCCAGCACCAGCCGGTAGCGACATACCTTGCTTGCGTAATACGGTTTCTAGCGACTGAAGGGTATGCAACACCGCATCTTGGCGCGCGTTATAACCCATGGTGCCTATTCGCCAAATTTTCCCTTTAAGGGGGCCAAAGCTGGTGCCAATTTCAATGTTGAAACGCAGTAGCAGGTCTTCACGTACTTGTTCGCCGTGTACGCCATCAGGAATAACCACGCCCACAACGTTACTCATTTTGTTGGCAAGGTCGCCAAATGGCGTTAGGCCAAGGGCTTGAACACCCGCTAGCATGGCATCGCCAGCCACTTTATGGCGTGCAATAACATTTTGCTGGCCTTCTTCAAGGTGCAAAATAGCGCATTCACGGGCGCAATAAAGCATGGTTGCGGCTTCGGTATGGTGATTTAAGCGTTCGTCACCCCAGTAATCCATGATCATGCCAAGGTCGAAATAGTTAGACCGAATTTTCGGGCCGCGGGCACTTTCATGATGTGCATCACGAATACCAGCTTCAACGTGATGGCGAGTACGCACCACATCAACAAACTTTTGGCTCATGGTAATGGGCGCACTGCCTGAAGGGCCGCCTAAGCATTTCTGCAAACCCACTGACACTGCATCTAGCTTCCACTTGTCTACTTCTAACGGGTTACCCCCTACCGATGCGGTGGCATCGCAATAGAACAACACGTCGTTGGCTTCACAAATAGCGCCAATGTCTTCAAGAGGTTGAAACATAGTGGTAGACGTATCGCCTTGTACTATGGCTAATAGTTTAGGCTGTACTTTCTTAATGGCCGCTTCTATTTGCTCGGGTTTAAATACTTCACCCCACGGCACTTCAATAGTGTGAACTTCTGCATCGGCGCGCTCTGCAATTTCAGCCAATAGGTGGCCAAAACGCCCGAAGATAGGCACTAGCACCTTATCGCCAGGTTCAATAGCCGACACTAACACCGCTTCAATACCTGCCCGCGACGTACCATCAATCAACATGGTTTGTTGGTTTTTGGTATTAAATAGCGTGCGGTACAGCGCCATGGTTTCGTTCATGTAGCCTGTCATTACAGGGTCGTATTGGCCTACTAGCTGAGTAGACATGGCCGACAATACACGCGGATAACAGTTAATAGGGCCTGGGCCCATTAAAAGGCGTGGTGGAGGTGTTAATGGTGCAAAACCAGTCATAATAGGCTCCTAGATAAACACCTGCGCAAGCATGCGCAGGCCAGTAATAATGAGAACAACAGCAAAAATTTTCTTAAGCAGACCAGCATCTAACTTGTTGGCGATGCTTGCACCAATTGGCGCAAAAATTACCGTTAGCGGCACAATGCACGCGAAACCAAGTAGGTTAACGTAACCGTAGGTAGCAAACGGCGCATCAACAGGCGTAGTGCCTACGAATAAAAGAGTAATAGCGGCAGGCAGCGAAATAATTAGGCCAACAGCGGCTGCTGTACCTACTGCTCTGTGCGCTGGGTAATTACAAAAGGTAAGTGTAGGGACGGTAAGCGTGCCGCCACCAATGCCAACCATGGAACTAAAAAAGCCGATACACGCTGCCATAATAGACTGTCCAACACGACCTGGTAGGCCGTTAAACAAGGCATCTTTTTTACCAACTAGCATGTTAATAGCAGATAACGTGGCAATAACACCAAACATCAACGTTAGAAAGTTAGCGTCCAGTACCGTGACTAAGTAACTACCTGCTAATACACCAATTAAGATAAACACTGCCCAAGCCTTAAGTAGGGCAAAGTCTACGTTGCCTTTGCTATGGTGAGCGCGAATAGAGCTAATAGACGTAGGTACAATAGTGGCTAGCGATGTTGCAGTTGCAATCACCATGGCGCTTTCAGCCGATACCCCTAGTGCTTGAAATAAGAAAAACAGGACCGGCACTATAACAATACCGCCGCCTACACCTAATAGGCCAGCCAATAATCCGGCGAACACGCCTGTACCAATTAACGATAAAATTACCGTCATGTTATCGAGTAAAAACTGCATAAATTAAAGATCTCGTTGTGAATGTGTGCTTGCTAAAACATGTATGCCCAATGAAATTATGGCGGGTTGCTCTGGCTTATCTTAAAAGGGGTGGACGTCCTTTAAAAACAAGCCAAAAGCAACACACCGATAAAGCGGCTTGGGGTAATGTTGCTGCTAGATGTTATCGTTTGATTAAACCTAGAATTTAGATTTTTCGCGGCGTTACACCTTATCAGTGAACGCTTTACCGTCGCTTCGCGGGTCGCTTGCTGCGCTTACTGTGCCTGTTGGCGCGCGAATAACCGCGCCAGCGTGGCCCATCAATTCGTTACAAGGGTCGACAGTCACCATGTCGTGACCTCGGGCAATAAGGCTTTCGCCTACATACTCGGCTAAGTCACGCTCGGCTTTTAAGTTGTTACTTTCATCACCCCAAGTACGGCCTAATAACCAGCGGCCTAGGGCAATGGCTTTATCAATAGGTTGGTTGTGATAAATATGGCGGGCAAATAAAGCCGCTTGTGTTTGTGGCTGACCTTCACCGCCCATGGTGCCGTAACTCATGCGTCGCCCATCGGCTAAATCGGCAAACGCAGGGTTAAGCGTATGAAACGGTTTCAACCCCGGCTTTAGGTATTGGTTGCTATTTGGATCTAACGAGAACGAAGTACCTCGGTTATTCCATACAATGCCGGTTTGTGGGCTAACAATGCCTGAACCAAATTCCCAGTAAAGCGATTGAATGTAACTTACCATTCGGCCTTCGCTGTCACACGCACCCATCCAAATGGTATCGCCAGGTTTCGCCACGTGCGGCCATGGCTGTGCTTTTTCTACCGAAATGTGTTTAACCATTTCATCTAACGATTCATCAGTTAATAAGCTAGACAAATCAACAGGCGTGCGTGATGGGTCGGTAACGTTCGCATTTCGTGCAATAAACGCCTGTTTGGTGCATTCAATTAACAAGTGCACCATATCAGCATCGGTAGAACCTAAGTGCTGCACCTTGTCGTAAAGCGCTAAAATAATTAACGACGCCACACCTTGGGTAGGCGCAGGCAAGTTATACAAGGTGCCTTTGCTGGTCGTAACCGAAAGCGGCTCTACAATTTGTGCTTTGTATTGGTTAAAGTCTTCAATACGAATAGGTGAGCCAGCGGCTTCCAAGTCGGTAGCCAGTTTGCTAGCGAGTTCGCCATGATAAAAGTCATCAAGCCCTGCTTTCGCTAAGTGGCTAAGTGTTTTAGACAAGGCCGTCAGTTTAAGAATTTTGCCTTTTTTAAGTGCTTTGCCCTTAATTAAGAACTGATCAAAATTTGGGTCGCCGGCTAAATCGTCAAAGGTTTTATTACTGGCGTCTACTAAGCTTTGCGTAACTTCGATACCCCAATTAGCCTGGCTAATGGCGGTATCAAACAACGTATTAAGCGATAGGCCGTCTTGCCACTGGTGGCTTATTTTTAATGCTTCATTCCAACCAGCAACAGCACCGGCCATAGTTAAGGCTGATTTTCCGCCTCGGCTAGGAATGGCACTTTCGTCTTTATAAAATTCAGGTGTAGCACCTAATGCGGCAACGCCCGAAGCATCAATGCCAATAGGGGCTTTGCCAGGTTCACTAATTAGCCAAAACCCATCGCCACCCATGCCATTCATGTGAGGGTATTCAACGGCAATAGACGCAGCGGCGGCCACCATTGCTTCAATCGCGGTGCCGCCTTTTTCTAAAATATTCAAACCCACTTGCGATGCCGCAAAGTGAGGGGCTGTAAAGCCGACGTTATGCTTTTCACTCATTGTCTTTTTTTATCCATTTGTTATTTGGCCAATGCAACCTTGTATATTCAATAAGCCTAGTATGACCAATTAATTTGCTGTCAGTGCTTTCGCTAGCTTAATGAGTGCAAGATCGCTGCCTTTTTTGCCTACCAGTGATAAACCACATGGGGCATTTTGTAGGGTAAATAGCGGCATATGAATTTGTGGAAGCTCTGCTAAACCTGCAATTGAGGTAAGCGCCAGCAGGGCATTCCTATCGTTCGCTAATGTTTCTTCGTCAGCATCACACCGGGGTGCAATACCGGGGGTAGTGGGTATCAATAATACGTCTACAGTTTCAAATAAGCTGTTTATGTATTCTTGAAACGCCACTTGCTGCTTCTTGGCGTCATCAACTTCCTGTTCAGAAATCGTTTCGCACCAATTTAGTCGAAGCATTATATCGTGAGCAATGTCAGGGGATGTATCTGTTATCCACTGGCCATGCTGTTGCCAAATTTCAGCGCCTTGTAATACGCGAAAAGTCGCGGCAGTATTCAGTGCCGATAAATCTAATTCGTGTTCGGTAATCGGGGTAATAGTAAAACCCGCATTGTCGCTATCTGCTTTTTCATTAAGTGTTTCTAACCATTTTGTGGTCAAAACACCGTGTTTAGCACTTTGTAGTAAGTGTTGAACGGCACCAATTCGTACTAAGCTTATATTTGAGTCACCGTTGGCTACGTCGGTTTTATCTGCACCGATTTCGTTTTGCGGAGCATCAACTAAACAAACTTGGCTGACTTTCTCTAGGGTGTCGAGATCGCGAGTCATCCAACCTATGGTGTCGAAAGACGGTGCCAACGCCACCATGTTGTCACACGGTATAGCATTATGGGTAGTACGCAGCCCCCACAACCCTTGATAGCTGGCAGGAACGCGAATAGAGCCACCTGTGTCTGTACCCAAACCAATATCAGCTAAATGTGCCGACACAGCAACGGCTGAACCTGAAGATGAACCGCCAGGAATGTGCGCAGGTGCAATGGGGTTAACCAGCTGCGGATAATGTTTATTTTGACCGTGAAGGCTATAAGCCAGTTCATCGGTAATTGTTTTACCTTTAAATGTCGCGCCTGCATCAAGTAACTTTTCAACTGTGCTATTGCTAGCCGTTGGCACAGGGTGTGTGGCCAACCAATCGGGATTCCCGGCTGCGGTTGGTAGCCCTTCAATGTGAAATAAGTCTTTTACCGCTAAACCATAGCCTTTCAGAGCATGGCCTGTTAATTCGCAAGCTGTTGATGAAGCATTAGCTGTCACAGAACTTGATCCAGAATCTGAAGCGCTCTTGGCGTTTACTTTACTATCAGCAGGAATCGAAACAAAAGGAGAAGACACGGCACATTCGCAATAGATAAAAATATACCTCCATGAAACAATCGTCTCTCTTTATTGTCAAGTGAAACGTTTGTTACTGGCGTGTAATATGCTTTTTTTTTTGGTTTGGTTTTGTGGTTTGGTTATGTGGTTTAGTTTTTGTGGCTTAGCTTTTTTGACGTATCTTTTGTGACGTAGCGTATGAAGTGTTTTCAATAACCCAACTATAGACGATGCGAGAAGTGGGTGAACAACCAATACAAGGGCGAAGCTGTGGTTCGTATTAAAACCGACTGCCAGGCTTCAAAAGAAACGCTTCTTCTTCTTTCGTACTGGTTCGGCCCAACACTAAGTTTCGGTGCGGATATCGCCCAAATTGCTTAATAATGTTCACGTGTTTCAACTCATATTCATATTGTTGTTCTAAACCAGGAACCGCAAAAAGTTGAAGCGCAATATCGTGTATAGCCAAAGATTCGCTATGCATAAATGGCATGTACAAAAATATACATTGCTGAGGCGTAAGGGTTTTATCGGCCTCAACACTCACCGCTTCTTGGGCCAATACTAAAGCCATGGGGTCTTGCGAGAAAGCGTGGGGCGTGTCTCGGTATATATTTCTTGAAAACTGATCAAGCAATAAAATTTCCGCTAACCGACCTGTAGGCGTTGCTCGCCAGGGCCATAGTTCACCTTGTGATGCAGCGCGGTGCAAGTTTAAAAATTGCGATGCAATAGTGCGATCAAGAGCGGAGTCTTGAGTAAACCACTGGGAAGGGGTTAGTTCATTAAACCAAAATTCTAAAACTCTGCTAGACTCTTCTATAACAAGGTGGGATTTATCCATTTCAACTCCAACATCAAATGCTTAGTTGCCTTTTTTACGGGAGAACAGCGCAGTTGTCTCTTTGTACCTCGTGTGGCAACACGAATTGTTATACGTGCTTATTTAGTAATTCGATCTTTTATTCTTGCTTAAAAAGCAACCAATTAAAAGTAGTTAATACTACTTTGCATGTTATTTTAAATCGTACTTTACATACTACTTTCGCTCGGAAGGCTCTAATTCATCCAGGTCGCCATACAGGCTAGTAATGGCCTTAACACGCTTTGATGCGCTGTCGCCCAAGGCAGAATACGTAAAGTTACATAGGGTAGAAACCAAGCTCATTGGGGCAGCATAACTGTCGAATGGTGCGTAGTTATCTACCTGTGAACTTAAATGATTGCCTAAATGACATACCAATAAATGCTTTACGTTATCTCGGTATACTTGCCCGGTAGGGTCGGTGATAAGAATGGTTTGGCAATGAGATAGGGTATGTAACACATGTTTAAACTGGCGAGTGCGCCTACGAAACCCAAACAATACCACTACATCATCTTTACCTAAATCGACTAAGTCTTCCCCTAAGGTTTGCCCAGGTTGAGGCAAAAGCCTTACCGAGGTGCGAATTTGCTTAAGTTGTTGACGAAAATGCAGCGCTAATGGATAAGCGTTTCTAAACCCGATAAGTGTAATTTGTTGCGCGTTTGCCAGCTTTTCAGCAATGGCAGTAAGGGTAGCAATATCAATATTGTCGAAGGTTTGCGAAATATTATTCAATTCTTGTTCGTGCTGAAGAACCGCTGTGGTGCTAGGGCTAACAGGCACGCCCTGTTCGCGTAGGGTAAGCAAGGTATTTTTTGCTTCTTGATGCGACTCAAAACCAAGCTGACGAAAAAAGCGACTTACCGTGGCTTTCGAGGTGTTGGTTTGTTCAGCAATATGAGAGGTTGATTGGGTAACAACCGCAATAGGATTGCGCTGTAAATACTGAGCAATAGTTTGGCCTGATGGCGATAAAGACGCGTAATGCTTCTCTATTTGCTTAATAACATCATTCGAATTTTTGGCCATAAGGAATAATCTTCAACTGCTCAGTGTGTGTCGCGTTCTTTTGGGTTGGCAACTATATTGATGCTTTTTAGCAAATAACAACATTACCCTGAAGGAAAATTACCGTGAAGGAAAATATTTCAGCAACAGTGCTTATTTGTGTGTTATTTATACACACGAAGTGAGCGTTTATTGCGTGTTAATAAGCAAACCGCAACCGCCGTACCTTCGTCACATACCATCGTCACGTGCCATCATGTTCTATTCTCACACTTTATTCCACTGCCAGAAATTCAAAAAACACGCTGCGTTTTGGTAACTTACTTATTTACGCCTAATGTATAACGCCGCAGTGTAAGACTTCTAAGCGAATTGGCACTATAATTTCATTATCTTTTATAGTTCATATTTCTGTCATCATTTTGCAATTAAGTAGGGGTTCTTCGTGGTAAAGCTGTGGTCTGAATTGGTCATTTTGTTCGTTGTACTGCCCATTGCCGTGCTTTACTGGATTAACCACGTCGCCGACTGGCTTATGCCTATTTTAGCTATAGTGTGTTTGTTTTGTTTAAGTGTGCTGTTAGCCGATAAACAATTCCAACGAATTCGTTTATGGCATTGGGAAGATTATGGGCCTCATTTAAAAAGTACTCTTAAGTTCTTTTTACCATGGGCAAGTTTGCTTGCGCTGTGCGTTTACTTAGTTAAACCCGAGCTATTTTTGCACTGGCCCATCAACGAGCCATGGATGTGGGTAGTCACCTTATTGGTATATCCTGTGGTGTCGGTTATTCCGCAAGAAATCATTTTTAGAACCTTCTTTTTCCACCGCTATAAACGCATTTTACCTTCTCGTAATGCACGCTGGATTATAAGTACCTTTGTGTTTGGTTTAGCGCATCTAATTTACGGGAACTGGGTGGCAGTGGTTATATCTTGGTGTGGTGGCGCAATATTTGGCTATCGCTACATGCAAACAAACTCAACCCCCATTGTAGTAATAGAACATGCTATTTGGGGAAGTTTTCTCTTTACCATTGGCTTAGGCTCATATTTGGTAGTGGCTGGCCCTTAGCCTGAGCAAAAAGCAAAAAGCAAAAAGCAAAAGCAAAGGCTAAGTAGCGGTTAGGTTTAAGCCAATGCGTTAATCAATACGTTAACCTATGCGTTAATCAATGCGACCTCCAATGAGAGTGTGTAAAGCTTGAGTAAAAGCTGTTTCAAAGGCTGTATCTAAGTTCATATCTGGGGCTATATTTAGGCCTGTATTTAAGCTTAAGCCAGATTTTATACCAGAGCGTAAACCTGTTCATGAACCTGTGCGTATCATATATATAATTATAGTAGCTTGTATTTGTTAGCAGTTAACAGTTAGCAGTTAGCAGTTAGCGTGGGATGGTCATATTGTTAGGCTGCACCCGTGGTAAGTAACCTCATTTCAAGGAGCGAAGGTGGGCATCATCAATTCTTTAGCGGCTTTTTTTAACCTAGTCGATTTCTCCCTAACAAAGCTCGACGTAACAAATTTCATTCTAACAAACATATTGCCCACGGCGTTATTGGCCGCAGATACTGTTGCGCCTTCCACAGGAGTAGAAAACCTTTCCGAAGCACAGTCGGTGCTGTTAGATTTATGGCATGGCTTTTTGTATCGCTTACCCGGCCTTGGTGTAGGCTTGTTAATTATGGCGCTGTTTATTATTGCAGCGGGCCCGCTATCCCGGTTGCTGCTCAAGCCGTTTTCTTTCTCTTCGCTGACCCCGTTAATTAAGTCGGTAGCGCAACGTTCTATTAGCTTGGTTATTATATTGCTTGGGGTGTATTTATTCCTGTTTATGGCAGGTTTAACGGGCTTTGCGGTGGCGGTTATAAGCGGAACTGGCGTAGTAGGGTTAATTCTTGGTTTTGCCTTTCGTGATATTGCCGAAAACTTTATTTCTAGTTTATTGCTTACCATTCAAAGACCATTTCGAATAGGCGATATTGTTGAGATAAACGAGTTTACGGGCATTATTCAAAAGGTAACGTCGCGTGCCACTACCATGGTCGATTTCGACGGCAATCATATTCAAATACCTAACGCGACAATTTACAAAGGGGTGATTAAAAACCTAACCGCCAACCCACTTATGCGCGGTCATTTTGTATTGGGAGTAGGGTACGACGCCGATATTCGTAATGCACAGAATTTGGCAGTTGAAATAATATCGGGCCACGCAAAGGTACTTAAAGATCCTGAACCCCAAGTGTTAATAGATAATTTGGGGGCATCCACTTACAACTTAAAAGTGTATTTTTGGGTGAATGTTGAAGACACCAGCGTGCTTAAAATGTCGTCGCTGCTTATGCGCCAAATTGTAGGGCGTTTCACTGAAGAAAATATTAGTATGCCAGATGATGCCCGCGAACGTGTTTTCCCCAATGGGTTAGCCATAGTGTCTAATCAATCGGTTAGTAAAGAAGATACAATCAATGAAGCCAGCGGTTTCACGTCGCTAAATAAACCCTTTTGTGAAAGTAAAAATACCGAATTAGCAGGCAGCAAAAAGCCAGCCTTAGAAATAACAGGTAAACCTGTAGAGAATAATGCGTCTTCATCGAGTCTTGCCGCATCTAAATCGCAGACCAATACATCGGATAATAGTGCTAATTCAGCGCTTGAAAATGAAAACGAAGACGTTAGCAGTGAGGCCGAAGATATTAGAGAGCAAGCGAAGAAAGCCCGCGACCCTGAAAGCGGTGAAAATATTCTTTAGCTTACTTAAGATACCGTCAGTACAAGGGTGTTGAACGTTCATAACGTTTAGCCGCATTGGCTAAGCTATGCACATTAAATAATGCCAGGTTAATCTGTACCACGCTACAAATGTGATAAGTAAAGCTAGGGCGCGGTGGGTGATAAATTGCAGCGACCTAGAAAGTCTTGCCATAAGGAAACATGGGCTTTCATTGTGGCACTGTATTGTACAAAATTATCAATAGCGTGGGTGCGTATGTGCGCTTTAAAGGGGGCGCTTAACGCGGCGTTTTCTGCCCATTGTTTCCATAAAGGTTGTAGCTGGTAGTGGTAACTATTTAGCGTGCTCGCAATGGGTTGAATTTCTTCTATAAAGTACAAGTAAAACACATTTCGAAGAATGGTGGCTTTGTCGCTTGTTACACCATTTTTGCACTGTACGCTGTTTAGCGCAGGCGCTAACACTTGGTTCAGTGAAACTAAGCGGTTGTGCAATATAGCTTGTGTTTGCCATAGCTTTGCCGGAAGCCGGGAAGACGCAATAATCTGTAATTGTTGCTCAAGCTCGCCGCTGTCGCTCGCGCTAACTTCAACGTTAACTTTATCAATCTTTTCAACAATGTTAGCGGCTTCAAAATTAGCGCCTTCAAAATTAGCATCTTCAAAACTAGCATTAGCAACGCTACCATCGCCTGCGCTTTCATGAGTCGCTTGAAGTTTACCTTCAACAACACTTTCATGCTTCAATGTTTTTGCTAAGCCATTGATAAAGTTAAGCGCATTAACCGATGCCTTGGCATCTTTATTTTCACTTGCCTGTAATGGCGCCCCCGCCATGCTTAGCCCTAGTTTCATCTCAGTACTGGTTTGCACTACCTTTGCCCACACGCTTTGATATTGAGCTTGCTTTTGCTTACGCCATGCCGCCACGGTACTAGCAATGGGGTTATCAGCGGCCTGTAACCTAGCTTCGCAATTTGCCAATACGTTCAATAGGCGATGCTCGTACTGTAAACGCTGTGAAGGTAACTGTGTTTTACCCAAGGCCGTGTTTCTTTCTGCCACTATTCGGCCAAGTTCGCAATCTTGTATGGCGTAGAATTCTCGTATATTAATATTCAACGGGGTCACGTTGTTGCCAAGTTCAGCAAGTGTTGGGTAGGTGTGAGAAGGTAGGGCGATATTACTTGTCGCCAATGTGCTGTCTGGCAATGCTTCTTGTGACAAAGCCTCGTGTGTTAAAGGCTTATCCAGCACCCTAGACAAACGGGCGGTGTACTCGTCCATGGTGTCATCAATGCTAGGCGCACCAAAGCACCCTTGTAATAAGCTAACCGCCATCACAACGCTAACTAGCCGTATGGTTTTTCCAACCATCACGTTTGCAGCGCAACGGTTCGCGTCATAAAGGCACTTGCTATCAATCATGCTTTTTACATTAACGTACTTATGCCGACGCATTCGTGTGTAGGCTTCGGCCACCATCCACATAAATAATTTGCCCCGTAATATAATTAGCTGAAATTAAGAATGTTGCGGTGTTTGCTATATCTTCAGGCGAGCCAAGACCACCCAATGGAATGCTGTCGAGTAATCGTTGCTTTTGGTCGTGCTCCAATTCTCTTTCAGGCCACAATATGGCGCCTGGTGCAATACCATTTACCCGCACCTCGGGTGCCATTTCAACCGCCAGTGAACGAGTAATAGACGCCAACGCCGTTTTAGCAAGGCCGTATACCGTATGGTGCGGTAGTGGGCGGTCTATGTGCATATCAACCATATTGATAATACAGCCGTTGCTTGCTTTTAAAGTAGGCCATAACGCTTGCGACAAAAACAAAGGGCCTTGTACGTTACTGCCCACTAATGCTTGCCAGTCGTTGGCAAAAATGTCGCCAAGGGGAGTTGGGTAAAAGCTAGATGCGTTATTAATCAATACATCAATGCGGGCCTTGGCTTTCACATTTGAGTCGGCTTTCACGTTTAAATCAGCCTCCACACTTGAATCAGCCTTCAGGTTCGAGTCGGCATGCACTGTGTTACTGCCCAACGAAAAAGCGTCTGGTGCAGTGGCTTGTTCAGCTAGGCGGGTAATATCCTCTAACTTACACAAGTCGGCCTGTAAGCAAATAGCACTATTAGGCCGTTCGGCATTTAATGAATTCACCAATGCGTTAGCGTCTTCTGCTGAATGGCCGTAATGTATAATTACACGATAACCTGCACTATGAAGGGTTTTTGCCATGGTGGCACCAATGCGTTTCGCTGCACCGGTTATGAGCGCTACCGGCGAATTTTCTTCAAGCGCTAATTCGGTAGCCATGTCTGCATTCGCGGCTTCATCCATAGTGTTGTTGGCAAGTTTTTGTTCGTTAGGCATTGGCAGGCACTACTCCATTGTTCGGTTTTTTATTCAGTGTAACTTTTTATTCAGTATAACTTTTGCTCGGTGTTACTTTTGGCCTAGCTTGTTTGCAAAAGCTCGTTCACGTAAGCCTGTTCGCATAAGCGTGTTTATATAAGTTTGATTGCACAAGTTTGACAGCATTTCCAACAATTTAAAGATAAGAATAAGTTAGCTTTGCAGCTGCTGGTGGAATATTTCACGTGTTGTTTATACCCCGTACGCACAAAATATAGCTCGCAAGGCATCGAAAATACGCTTGCCCATTGCATGTGTGTTTACAGCCGTTATAATCGCCCATCGATAATTGTTTATACCGCCAACCCAAGTATGTGTGTTGGCAAAGAGTAAACGGTTATAAGGCTTATATGGTTTATATAGCACTTTCAGCCTATGTAATGAATATAACAACTACGCGTAAACACCAAAATGAGTGTTTTTATAATTAAAGATGCAAGTGGCGCAGAGTAGGCGTCACCACTGTAAAGGATATATCATGCCAGTAATTACCCTTCCTGATGGAAGCCAGCGCGCTTTCGACCAATCAGTTTCTGTATTAGATGTTGCCAACGATATCGGCCCAGGTTTAGCGAAAGCGACCATTGCGGGTAAAGTGAATGGCGAATTGGTAGACGCTGTTGACCTTATTGAGTCAGACGCTCAACTACAAATCATTACCGCTAAAGACGAAGCAGGCTTAGAAATTCTTCGTCACAGCTGCGCGCATTTGTTAGGCCATGCTATTAAGCAACTTTGGCCAAACACCAAAATGGCGATTGGTCCTACTATCGACAACGGTTTTTACTACGATGTTGATATGGAAGAGAGCCTAACTCAGGAAGATATCCAAAAGCTTGAAAAGCGTATGCTTCAGCTAGCTAAAACTAACTATAACGTGGTTAAAAACAAAGTTAGCTGGCAAGAAGCTCGTGATGCATTCGAAGCACGTGGCGAAACCTATAAAATGGAAATCCTAGACGAGAACATCAGTCATGATGATCGTCCAGGGTTATACCATCACGAAGAATACGTAGACATGTGCCGTGGCCCTCACGTGCCTAACATGAAATTCTGCCAAAACTTTAAGCTTATGAAAGTAGCCGGTGCATACTGGCGTGGCGACAGCGACAATAAAATGTTGCAACGTATTTACGGCACCGCGTGGGCTGACAAAAAGCAACTTAAAGCATACTTGCAGCGCCTAGAAGAAGCTGAAAAGCGCGACCACCGTAAAATTGGTAAAGCGTTGAACTTGTTCCATTGGCAAGAAGAAGCACCGGGCATGGTGTTTTGGCACAACGATGGTTGGTCTATTTACACCGAGCTTGAAAAGTTCGTGCGTGAAAAGTTACGCGACTACACTTACGACGAAGTAAAAGGCCCATTAATGATGGACCGTTCGTTGTGGGAAAAATCGGGTCACTGGGAAAAGTATGCCGAAAACATGTTCACTACCGAATCAGAAAAGCGTGAATATGCCATTAAGCCAATGAACTGCCCAGGCCACGTTCAAATATTTAACCAAGGCTTGAAGTCTTACCGTGACCTTCCGTTGCGTATGGCTGAGTTTGGTTGCTGTCACCGTAACGAACCTTCTGGTGCGCTACACGGTTTAATGCGCGTTCGTGGGTTTACTCAAGACGACGCTCATATTTTTTGTACCGAAGAACAGATCCTAGAAGAAGTAAGTGGCTGTATAAAGATGGTGTATGAGACTTATGCAGCATTTGGTTTTGAAAAAGTAGCGGTTAAACTATCTACTCGCCCTGAAAAGCGCGTAGGCAGTGACGAAATTTGGGATAAATCGGAAGCAGCATTAGCCGAAGCACTTAAAGCCAACGATATTGAATTTGAATATCAGCCAGGTGAAGGTGCGTTTTATGGCCCTAAAATTGAATTCACATTGCACGATTGCCTAAATAGGGCATGGCAGTGTGGAACGGTTCAGCTAGATTTCTCTATGCCGAGTCGTTTAGGTTCAACTTACGTAGCTGAAGACGGCGAACGTAAAGTGCCTGTTATGATCCACAGAGCTATTTTAGGTTCATTAGAAAGATTTATCGGTATTCTTACCGAAGAATTCGCTGGCTTTTTCCCGCTGTGGTTAGCCCCTCAGCAGGTGGTAATTCTAAATATTACCGATAGCCAAGGCGAATATGCACAGGAATGTGTAAAAAAACTGCAAAAAAGTGGATTTAGAGCAAAGTCGGACTTGAGAAATGAGAAGATTGGCTTTAAAATCCGCGAGCACACTCTCAAGCGTGTTCCGTATATGCTAGTAGTAGGTGATAAAGAGATGGAAGCTGGCGAAGTAGCAGTACGCTCTCGCAGTGGCGACGACCTAGGCAAAATGAGCCTGGAATCTTTTATTGCCATGGCAAATCAGGAAGTGGCAGAAAAGACCATTAAGTAGTTTGAGGGTTTTCGTGTATACTACACGACGGTGTTTGCTTACCAGTACTGAACATTATCCAGATGGTAAGCAAACAGAAGAATTAAATGTTTGGAGGAATGCACATTAAAGGCGCTAATAACAAGGCTCAGGGCGACAAAGCCCGCATAAACGATGAAATTAAAGCCAAAGAAGTTCGCTTAATTGGTAAAGACGGTGAACAAGCCGGCATTGTGACGTTAGCAGAAGCGACGAAACTTGCTGAGGAAGCCAGTCTTGATCTAGTAGAAATCAGTCCGAATGCTGAGCCGCCAGTCTGTAAAGTTATGGACTATGGCAAATTCCTCTTTGAAAAAAGTAAAGCTCAAAAAGAGCAGAAGAAAAAACAGAAGCAAATTCAGGTCAAGGAGATTAAGTTCCGCCCTGGCACTGATGAAGGCGATTACCAGGTAAAACTGCGCAACCTGCGTCGCTTTCTTGAAGGTGGTGATAAAGCCAAAGTTACGATCCGTTTCCGCGGACGTGAAATGGCGCACCAAGAGATCGGTATTGAACTTCTTAACCGTGTTAAAGCGGATTTGGAAGAGATTGCTGTGTGCGAGTCTTTCCCACGTCGTGTGGAAGGCCGCCAAATGATCATGGTGCTAGCCCCAACTAAGAAGTCGTAGTGGTCTAAAAGTTTTTGAGGTACTGCAATCTCAAAACACCCTGCGGCTAAACATTAACCGACAACCGGTAACTGCATACCTAGCGTCGATATTAACAATGCGGAGTTTTAGCAATGCCTAAAATGAAAACTGTAAGCGGTGCCGCCAAACGTTTTAAGAAAACGGGTTCTGGCCGCTTTAAAAGCAAACAGTCTCACTTACGTCACATTTTGACTAAGAAGAGCTCTAAGCGTAAACGTCACCTTCGTGGCAAAAAACTGGTTCATGATTCTGATACCAAATTGGTTCAGCGCATGTTGCCGTACGTATAGACTTAGGAGACTGATTAATGGCTAGAGTAAAACGCGGCACGGTAGCACGTGCACGTCACAAAAAAGTCCTCAAGCAGGCAAAAGGTTATTACGGTGCTCGTTCACGTGTTTATCGCGTAGCGGTACAAGCCGTAACTAAAGCTGGTCAATATGCTTACCGTGACCGTCGTCAGCGCAAGCGTCAATTCCGTCAATTGTGGATTGCACGTATTAATGCTGCGGCACGTCAAAATGGTATGTCATACAGCCGTTTCATTAACGGTTTGAAAAAAGCGTCTGTTGAAATCGATCGTAAGATCCTTGCCGACATCGCTGTACATGACAAAGCGGCTTTCAGCGCACTAGTCGATGCGGCTAAAGGCGCATTAGCTTAATTATTAACTAATTAAGTTTAAGTTCTTTCGGAAAAAGGCGAGCAGGATGCTCGCCTTTTTTCGTTTCTGGCGTTTATGAAACGCTATGTTAAATTTTAACTTAGTAGGGCACGGTTAAATTTATCCCTTCGCTCATATAAATATCGTCATAAGCCAAACCCCCATTGCCATAAGGTTGCTTAAGTGGCCCTGTATTACAGTTAGCCAAAAAGTAAATAAGCGGTAACTCTCGCTTCATTCTAAAATTGGCATTTTCGTAAACTAACGACTGGCTTGCGAACTCGCCGCCTTTTACATAAACACTATATACTTGCCCACCATTTTTAACGGTGGCGTTATTAACCACATACCAAATGCTATACCATTCACCTTCTTGCAAAGGCTTAGCATCCTTGTTGGTGTCAATATTTTTTACATTGGCATATTGGCGGTATTTGTCCTCGCTATCTATTTTAACCATCAGACTACCATTGTTTTTAAAACCATTAGATTCGGCCTTGTCGGTAACCCGTAGGGTAGGTTCAAACGCGTTGTAACCATGTTTGATTATGTCGGCAGGGTGCATGTTGCTTATCCCAAAAGCATGGTTATTAGGAAAGCGCTCAACGCGAATTCTGGTATAAAAAGTATAAGTTTCACCTACAGGTACGGGCTTGGGTAACGCTTTAAACGAAAGGGCTTTTCTATTGCCTACCACACCATCTGGCGCGGGCTTTTTAATTAGGTAGCCGTTGTTAACACTTAGAACTGGATTAGGCACAGGCCTAGGCTCAGCTGTGGGCGCATTATCAGTAGTGGGCGCATTAGCTGTGGCACCTTTAATTGAAGCTGATACTGAATCTGACGCTGAAGCTAAATCTGAAGTTAAATCGAAAGGCCGAATTTCAGTAACTTGGGCATTCTCTAAAAAGGGGATAGTGTTATTTTGCGTGTCTGCTAATTGCCAACCGGTTAGCGTTTTAGTATTAAAAGTATCAATCACCAGCCAAGGCGATGGCTTTTGTGTGGGTAATAAGTAACACGCAGTGAGTAAAAATGACGTACTAACCAGTAATAGGTACTTCATTACGTGCCTTAAAATGTAATAGGTGTTGCTTATTTATACACGCAAGGCACTGAAAACTTCAATGTAAAATAACCACTCAAACGGCCTGAGCGTTGCTGCTGATCTTTGCAATTAACGTTAAACGCGGGCCCAACACTGTAAAAACAAAAAAGCCTCAACACAGGGTGTAGAGGCTTTGTGTCTCAAAATTTTACAATCCTGAACTAACTAAATGGGAACGAACAGTATTAGTAGGCGTTCTTATTCGCCAACCCACCAAATACCGTCATGAATACAATTTTAATATCGAACCAAACAGACCAACGGTGAATATAATCTAAATCGTACTCTACACGTTGTACCATTTTGTTCACTGTCTCTGTTTCGCCACGTAGGCCGTTTACCTGGGCCCAGCCGGTAATGCCTGGCTTCACCTTATGGCGTAGCATATAACCGGTAATAAGCTTACGGTATTCTTCGTTGTGGGCTACTGCATGAGGGCGGGGGCCCACAATAGACATTCTGCCCTGCAGAACGTTAATAAACTGCGGAAGTTCATCAATAGAAGAGCGTCGCAAAAAGCCACCAATCTTGGTTAGGCGCGCATCATTCTTGGTGGCTTGTTTAACCACTGCCCCGTTGTCTTGCGTAGTCATAGACCGGAACTTATAAACGGTAATTTGTTTTCCATCTAGGCCGTAACGCTTTTGTTTGAAAATAACGGGGCCTTTAGAAGTCAGTTTAACCGCCGCCGCTATGCCTAACATAGGGATGGCTAACATCATTAATATTAAGATGCTTAACACAATGTCTTCAAAGCGTTTTAAAACGTCGCTAGCACCCTGAAACGGGGTGTCGTACACACTTAACGCTTGTACCGACCCAATCGATTGCCAGCGGGCATTAAGCAAGTTATACATAAAGAAGTTAGGGATAATATAAACATTAGCCGTTGTGTCGCTGCACTTTTCAAGAATGTGACGAATACGGTTCTCTGCACTCATTGGCAGGGCAATGTAGATGTAATCCACTTCATTGCGTTTAGCCATTTCAATGGCCGATTCAATATTACCTAGTACTTGATTTTTAAACTCATGAGGTAAGCGGTCTTCGCCTCTATCATCAAACAACCCTAAGAAGCGAATACCCAAATGTTCATTTGAAACGATTTGATTAGCCATGTTGTAACCCAACTGGGTTGCACCAATAACAATCGATTTTCTAGAGTTTAACCCGCTGCGGCGAAGTCGAAAAAGAAATTTTCGCATTACGAAGCGCCAAGCCAGTACAACAACAAATGAAGATGCGGCCCACAGTAAAACGCCGGGAGGCGTAATTTTTAAATCGCCAAAGAAAAAGAAACCAAAAGCAGTCGTAGCTAACATACTCAGTGCCCATGCTATAGCAGCTGCACGAAGCATTTCATTCGTTCTGTGACCACGCCAAGAACGATAAAGCTCTACGCATTCACCAGAAAATTGGAAACTTATAACGTAAACAAACAGGAATAGAAGGCTACCAGCCGTTACAGGGCTGTCGTAATAAAATGCTGAAGCGTAATAAAGTAAGGTGACAAGGCATAAATCGATAAGCCTATAAATGGTTGAAAAGCCACTTTGGTTCCTAACTATTAGCCCGCCCGAAGCATTGGGTTCAACCTCGTGAGATTTGAGGACTTGGTTAGGTGCTACTTTATTATCCATGTGTGTATCTCTTTAAAATAAAAAGTCACGCCGACTTCAATTGTCAATAAAGCAAAAGACCACTGCGTTAATTATTAGCTTTAACTTATAGCCAGATAAAGCAAAAAATGTACCGAAAAAGTGAAAAAAAGAAAAATGACATTTGGTGCAAAAACATATACTAACGAAAGGGTGTGAAGATAAAAAACTTGTCACCCGCGAAAAAGCATCAATCCCTGTACTGCTAAAGTATAGTATAAGCAGGTTGTAATTTTATTACAAAACTATTGAAAGCAATTACCCAATTGATATTGTAAGATAACATATAACCATTATACTGCGTGCCAAAGATTTTAAACTTACAGCAATTAAATTAACGCTACGTCTTGTATTCAATTATGTATTAGATCATGTATTGAATCGTTTATTAGGTCATGTAGTAAAACGTTGTTTTTGCTTAACCAGCAAGCCTGTAAGTTAGACACATTGCTGCAATAATTTTTCGTTAAGCTAACGGGAATAATTGAATGTGTTGGCAATAAAACGTTATTAAAGCAAAGTGTTTGCACGCGCACTACGCCCTGTATGGCACAGAATTAGCATGCCATCCGGCCAATAGCTGAAAAATTATAAATATCACACTCAAAGCGGTTAAATAAATATATTGGTGTTGCTTTTGTGAGCATCAAAACTGATGTTGCACTGTTTTACCCCAATATTTAACTGCATAAGACAAAAATTTTAGGAGCGAGTATGTTTAAAAGGACAACAAGCCTTGTTGCACTGTCGGTAATTAGCGCCATATCGAACGCACAAGAGGCTGGCCGTATTGAAGCAGGCCAATTCGACATTATCCCCACATTCAATACATCGATGAGTTATGTAGATAACGTTGCTTATGCTCGCGATGGTGAACCTAAAATTTATAGCTGGCGCGCCACATTTTCGCCAGAAATTATTGCCGCCACAGAAATTGATGGTAACCCTGTTCAATTTGGATACCGATTAGAGCGTGGTGTGTATTTTTCAAGCAGCGCCGACGATTACACCGATCACTTTTTTGAAGCTTCCGGTGAATACGAACTAAATAGCCGTCATCGCTTAAGCGGCACCGCGCAATATGAAGATGGTCACGAAGACCGTGGTACGGGGTTCTCACTAGGTGCCGGCGACGACATTACTTCGCCTGATACCTTTAAAAGTATGTATGCGGGTGGAGAATATAGTTACGGCGCGTTAACCTCAAACGGCATGTTAACGCTCAAGGCAAATCGTGAAACGTTAGATTATGACCGAGAAGAACAAGCTTACCTGCTTCGTGATCGTGCCAAGAATCAAATAGGTGCTGAGTTTGCTTATAAAATTGCACCTTCAACAGCGTTGGTGATTGATGTAACCAATACATACACTCGCTACGACCGCCAGTTGTCAGAAGCATCTAGTCTAGACAGTGACACGCTACGTGTTTTAGGCGGTATTACCTGGGAAAGCACCGCTGCAACTACAGGCTTTGCTAAAGTAGGTTACACAGAAAAAGATTTTGAATCTGCAACCCGTAGTACTTTCTATGGGGTGGATTGGGAAGCGGGTGTTGAATGGCAGCCTGTTACTTATTCAACGTTTCGTTTTTCTACCAGTGCCGATACACGTGAAACCAACGGTGAGGGTAACTTTATTCGTGGTCGCGATTATACAGCATCGTGGGAACATGAATGGCTTCAGCGCTTAAGCACGTCTACTAGTATCAGCAAACTTACTGATGAATATGTATTAGACGATGAAGGCATTGCTAACCGTGAAGATGACTTAATGCGTTATACCGCTGCAGTAAACTATCAAGCACGCCGTTATTTAAGCTTTTCGCTGTATTACACATTAAATGACAGAGACAGTAACCGAGATGCCATTGGTTACGACAGAAGTGTAATTGGTTTATCTGCCGAGGTTAGCCTGTGAAGCAAAGTGTAAACAGTATTTTCGCCTTCCTTTTTGTTGTAGTGATGTCGTTCAATGCTCTAGCACAGGAAGGTAATTTGAGCATGAGCCGCTACCAATTAGGCTCAGGTGACAGAATTAGTATAAATGTATTTGGGCAAGACGACTTGTCGATGGAAGTACGTTTACCCGATGTTGGCACTATTAATTACCCGTTTATGGGTGAAGTTAAATTGGTAGGGTTAACACTAGGCGAAGTAGAACAGCTTATTTATGAAGGTTTAAAAGGGGATTACTTAGTAAACCCGTCGGTATCAGTAACCATTATCGATTACCGCCCCTTCTTTATAGACGGTGAAGTAAAACGCCCAGGTGGTTACCCTTACCAGCCAGGTTTGTCGGTAAACAAAGCTGCAGCGTTAGCAGGCGGCTATACCGAGCGCGCCGCACGAGACAAAATAACAATAGTTCGAGAAAAAGATGGCACTACACGTAGTTTTACCGTAACGGTAAGCGACATGATACAGCCCGGTGACATTATTACTGTTAACCAACGCTTTTTCTAATTAGCAAAAATTTCAGGATACAAAAATAACATGGCAGTAAATCATAGGGACGACGTGAATCATGGCGTGCTAGATAGTGAAACTATCGATATTGCACACTATCTTGGCATATTGAAACGCTACGCTTTTCGCATTGTTTCGTTAGCCATCGCTTTTACTATATTGGTGGCTTTGCTGGTAATGCGGATGACGCCACTTTATACGTCGTCTACCACTATATTGGTCGATTCTGAAAATGCCAATGTGGTATCTATAGAAGAAGTGTATGGCTTAGACACTAAGCGTAAAGACTACATGCAAACCCAATACGAAATATTGCGTTCGCGCCAAATTGCCGAGCGTACCGTAGAGGGGATGAATTTACACTTAAACGATAAGTTTATGCCGCCTGAAGAAGGCCCAAGTGCTATCGATTCGCTAATAGACAGTGCAAAAGATATGCTGCCATTTCTACCGCAAGAAGAAGTGGTAGAGCGTACCGAAGCACAAATTATTGCAGCAAAAAAACGTTCCGCAGTATTCAGATTAATGCGTGCCGTAGAAGTCAGTATGGTGGATAACACCCAGGTAATGAAGATTTCCGTTACTACCGAATCTGCTTCTTTGTCGGCTCAAATTGCCGATACTATTGCCGATGTTTACATCGAGAATTACCTTCAAGCTAAACTAGATATGACAGCAAAAGCAACGTCGTTTCTTACCGAAAGCTTAGAAGGCTTGAAAGATAAGCTAGATATTGCTGAAAAGAACCTTTCGCAGTTTTATGAACGTAATCAAGTGGTAAACATAGATGGCGTAGTAGGCCTTGCTGCCGACGAACTAGAGCGTTTAAGTACGCAATTGCTTGATGCACAAACCGCATTAAAGTTAAACGCGGTAATATATCGTCAAACGCGTAACAATGTGACCCTTGAAGACATTGCACGGTTACCTGAAGTTCTGAATCACCCTACCATTCAAGGTGTACGCCGCGACGAAGCGAAAGCTATGACCCGCGTGTCTGAACTTAGCAAAGTTTACGGCCCTAAGCACCCTAAAATGATAGCTGCTAATGCTGAGTTGTCTTCCATTCGAGAAACGTTAACTACCCAAACTCGCGATCTTATTTCTAGTATTACTACCCAATACCAAGTTTCAGAGCAGCGCGTTGCGCAATTGAAACAAGAAGTTGAAGTGGCAAAAGCTGAATTCCGTGGCTTATCTGCGTTAGACAATCAACGTAAAGCCCTTCAGCGCGATGTTGATATTAATCAGCAGTTGTACAATTCATTCTTTACCCGTTTAAAAGAAACCGACGAACTAGGTGGTTTTGAATCGGCAAACGCCAGAATTTTAGATAGCGCTGTAGTGCCATCGGTACCTTCTGAACCGAATAAAAAATTGCTAATTGGGGCGGCTTTTGTATTTAGTATTGGGTTTGGTGTGTTCTTGGCCATTACCATGGAAACACTTAATAGCGGTATTCGTTCGGTAGAAGATGTAGAGCGTAAGTTAGGCCAGCGTATGTTGGGTTTAATTCCTTGGCTTGCCCATAAAAAGAAAACCAATTTACCTATTCGCACTTATTTCGACGGTAAAAAGCATCAGTTTGCAGAGTCGGTTAGAACCTTACGTACCAGTTTGTCGTTGTTAAATTTAGATAAAGACAATCAGGCTATTATGGTTACCTCTAGTGTGCCTAAAGAAGGTAAAACTACTGTGTCTATTAACCTAGCGTTCGCGTTAGGTCAGTTAGATAAAACCATTCTTATAGATGCGGATTTACGCCGCCCAAGCATTGGTAGGCAGTTTAATATTCCAAATTACCAGCCAGGTGTTGCTAACCTTATTCTTAAAACTCACAGTTTCGATGAATGTTTGGTGCGTGACGAACAAGCGAATATCGATATTCTTTCGGCAGGTACAATACCGTCTAACCCACAAGAGCTTCTTGCGGATAAAGGGTTCGATGCGTTAATTAAAGAATTAAAAACCCAATACAAATATGTGGTAGTAGATACCGCGCCTACTCAAGCGGTAAGTGATTCAATGGTAATTGCTAACTCGTGCGACTCTATTATTTACGTAGTACGCGCCGACAGTACCAGCGAAAAAGTGATTAATACTGGGTTGTCTCGTTTCTTACAAGTGGGACATCGCCTTGATGGCGTAGTGCTAAATCAAGTAGACTTACGAAAGTCTGATGTAGCACAGAGGTACGGCGGGTTTTATGATCAGTATGATTATACTAGTCATAAGGACAGCTAATAATTAATTGATAGACCTTCACAGTCATATATTACCTGGCATTGACGATGGTGCCAGAACCATGGCCATGTCGATTGACATGGCCAAACAAACACTTGAATGCGGCGTGACGCATTTAGTTTGTACCCCACATATACACCCAGGGTTCTTCGATAATACGCCCGCTATTATTGAAAACGCGTATAACGAACTTGTGTTAGCGCTTGAACAAGAAAACATTCCCCTTACCTTATCTTATGCCGCCGAGCTTCGTGTCTCGGAGCACATTCCTATATGGATAAAACAAAATGCGGTGCCTTTTTTAGGCCAGATTAACGGCAAAAACGTGATGTTGCTTGAAATGCCTCACAGTAATGTGCCATCGGGAATGGAACCGTTAGTAAAATGGTTATTAAAAAACAACGTGCAACCGCTTATTGCCCACCCTGAACGTAACCGAGAGCTATTGCGCGAGCAACACAAGTTTGACTGGTTGCAGCGCATAGGCTGCTGGTTTCAGGTGACAGCAGGCGCTCTCACAGGCCGATTTGGAGAGCCTGTACAGAACTTTGCGTTAACCTTGCTTGCCAACCAAAGCTTTCATGTAGTGGCTTCAGACACCCATGACACGGTTAGGCGACCTAACGATATGGGTGAGGCATTTGCGGTGGTGTCGGCAGTAGACGCTGCTTACGCCCAGCAAGTTTTCGTTACTACACCGGGTGAAATAGTAGAGGCACCTAGTGTCGTTATCTAACGTGTATGAGCGTCATCAGTTATTAATAAAACGTGTGGTGCGCACTGTGTTTTTTATCACAGCGGCATGGGGCGTAATATGGAGCGCACAGTTTTTTATATCGGGTAACTATTATTATCGGGTAAACAACCAATTAGAGGCTTGGCAGAATAATCCTGAGCGCGTAACTGCTAGCAAAGTAAGCGATGCTATTACTAAAATAGATTCAGCCATTTCCATGTTTCCCAATAACGCGCTTTATTATCAAATGCGTGGCCAGCTTTACGAATGGCAAGCGTTTGTCTCTCAAAACGCAGATCAAAGCGCTGCTGAAAGTGCTGTTGAAAACGCTGCTGAAAACGAGAAGACAAATAGTTTGAAACTGGCCTTTAGTAATTACCAGCACAGCTTATTGCTGCGCCCGCTTTGGCCAGCAAGCTGGATAGGGTTAGCATCGGTGAAATGGAAGCGTAATGAAGTAGACGACGCTTTCTATCAATATATGAATAGAGCCATTCAGGTAGGCCCACAAGACGCTATAGTTCACAAATTCATAGTAGAGTACGGCTTAGCGAATTATGCCGCACGGTCGCCTGAATACATTAAGGTTATTCAGCCGTTGAAACACCATATGAAGTTGGGGTTAATAAACCCTCATAGCAGAGACGCAATAGTGCAAAGTATTGTGAGTTATAATGTAGAAGAGCCAGCGTGCCGATGGATGCGCTTGGCCCCTTACCCAGTGAGAAAACGCATTCCCAACTGCATTACTTACGACTAGTAGTATTAAACTAGCATTTAAAACTTACTTTTAAACCAATCCCATAAGCCTAGTGAATAGTTTTCGAATAAGTTAATACCCAGCCACGATTTTAGTATGTACAGCAGTACCATACCCACCAGTAATGAGAATAGAATAAACAGGGTAAAGCCGAAAGCTAACGTAAGTTGGCCAATTTTACTTTCTATTCTGGAAGGATCGCGTTTATCTTTACCACCTAACAGCACAAAATAAAAACGGCTATGCCCAATGCCAAGGGTGCCACGTAAATCTAACTTATGCTTGCCCCAGCGCCTGCCTGCTAACGCGGTATTAATATGGGTAAGCTGTTCTTCACTAAACGAGTTCGCCACATGCTTGGGCATTCTTTCTAGCATGTGCTTTACGTTGGGTTCTTCCTGAATAGGGTGATTAACTTTTAACACCACGACTGATTTTCCATAACTGAATCCATTAGTAAATACTTATTGAAATCCCTAATTAGGCACTTACAAAAAACCTAACTTTACGGCTTACGATTACGTTTTGTTGATTGTCGAACCCGAATTCGATTACTCATGGCTCCAAGTGCAAGTAGAGTAATAAAGATAGCAGTGTTAGCAGGCGCTTGTAAGGGAAAGTCTACGCTGGTGTGCATTGCCATACCAATAATAGCCATAAAACACGCAAATGCCGCACCGCGTGGAAGAGGGTGGTGGCGCTGACGAAAAGCATTGAACGCATTAATGCCGCAAATTAATACAAATACGCCCATTAGTAGTGCGCCAATAACGCCAAACTCAATACTAAACTGTAAGTATTCATTATGAGCATGGTCGTAAAAGTGTTGAATACTCTCACTTTGATATTGGGGGTACACAGTATAGAAGGTTCCGCCACCTGTACCTATTAAAGGGTACTGCATTAACAAGGGCAGTGCATCGGTAACCACTTCGTCTCGGCTTTCATGGGTTAAATCGGTTTGCTCAAGACGTTCTTTCACTTCGTTTAACCCAAACACGCTACTTACTATCATAATGTCGATAACTAACATGCTAATAAACAGGGCAATGTAGCTTTTTTGTCTAGGTTTGAAATACCACAAACCTATGGCTGCGGTTATTGTCATGCTAACAAAAAATGCCGTATTGCCCATTCGTGAACGCGACATTACCAGTGCAATAACCATAATAATTATGCCAATACGAAACAGCACTTTATTGCCTAGCCAAAACTTAAGCCATTTTCTAAGGCGCTCTCGTTTTGATAGCCCATCGTCATCACCTAAACTGGCAATCAGATACCCTAATGCAGCACTTAACGAAAGCAGCAAGTAGTTTGCAAAATGGTTTTTGTAAATAAAGCTGCCGGTAGCAATGTGCGTAACCGGTTGTTTGAATACTAGGCTGTACTCAATGCCCGACAATACCTCTAGCGACCCATAAATGGCTTGAAATATACCGCTTGCACTAATGGTTATTAACACTAGTTTCAACCGAGACGTAGAGCGCACCAAGGCTAAAACACTGAAAAAAAGCAGGCAATAACAAAGAGATTTTAAAAATACTATTTGGCTTTGGCCAACATCAAAGCTAAGGGGTAACCAACTAGCACCGGCCGGTACGTTAGCGTAAGCGGGTAAGAGCTTTTCTGGCCGTAAATTGGCAACAAGTGAGGCGGGTAGGGGAATTAAGTTTAATAACTGCCAAGCAAGAAACAATATCCAAAGCAGAACAAAAACACGATATTGGCGAACTACAACAGTAACGGTACGAAAATGAAAGGCCATTAACGATGCACTTATACAAAAAATGGAAATTTGCATAAGAGCCCAAGCCCACGGCCTGTTAGCACCTAAAGGAATAGGCAGCCAAAAAAGGGTAAATAAAAGAAAACCGAAAAGAAGCTTTTCGGTTTTTCTATTATTAATACTCAGCATTCACTATCGCCACTTCTTACTACCACTAACGATCACCAACACAGAGTTTAAATGTAATACAAACTTAGTTTGCTGAAACCGTGGTATCGCCACCACCCGCACCAGCAGCACCAGTACCTACACCTAATGGAGATACATCGTTGCCAGCAGCCCCTGCCGCAGTTGCGGTAAGTGTTGAGGTATCGATACCTGCATTAATCGCAGCCAAAAGTGCATCTTCTGCGCTAATTACACCAGTTTGCAAAGCAATGTTGTAAATTTCGTTGGCATCTTCAGGGAACAAGATCATAGATATAGTCACCACTTCAGATGGCTGCTCTGGTAAAGATCCGAACCCAGCGATTGCAAGCTCGAATCCAGTCGCGCTGTCGCTTAATAAACCTGTCATGTTTTCAAACTCAGTCGGCTTAGTTTGAAGATATGAAAGGTTTGATTGTGAAATGGTTGGCATACCATTACTTAAAACATCATTGCTGATTGACGCGGCTGCAGTTTCAGCTGCGGTACCACCATCGATAGCATCAATTAATTGGGCTCTAATTTGCAAACCTGGAACGCTACCTGCGCTGTCTTGTGCAATAGCCACTGGTGAAATAGCAATAAGCACACTCATTACTAATGAAAAAATAAATCTATTACGCATAATAGTTCCTACTTCGAAAAATTGGTTTGCATACATTGGGTATTGTATACCAAATGAACGCCCGTTGTCTTAGCTTTATTTGCTGTGAAAGCCGCAAACAAACTAGCTACTTAAATTATTTCCCTAAGCGCCAAGCTGTGGGCTTAGCAAAGTGATAGCCTTGCTGATAAACAACCTGCAGCTTACTAAGTGTATTACTTTCTAACTCGCTTTCAACCAGCTCGGCTATCACTTTAATGTGTAACCCATTAGCAATACTTACTAAGCTGCTAACAAATAGCTGATTGTCTTTGTCTTCATGAATATCCTTGGTCAATTTGCCGGATATTTTTACAAAATCGGGCTGAATAGCCCTTAACCCACTTAATGATGCAAGATTGTCGCCAAAATGTTCAATAGTAATGGTGCATCCTGCTTTTTTAACCATGTCGCAGAATTTAAGGGTAGCTTCTCTATAATAAATAATGGCGGAGTCTTCAATTTCAAACGCTAATCTGTCGCACAAGGACTTGTGTTCAAGAAGATAACCACCAAGCCATTGGCAAAATTCGGCATTCGCAATTGATGCAGTGGCAATGTTCACCGCTACTGTGTGAGGAGAGGCCATGAGTTTACTGACTACCAGCGACGTTACCAATCTATCTACTTGAGGAATAAGGTGCAGCCGCTCCGATGCAGGAATTAACTGCGACATAGGTATATCGGTATTGGTAGACACGTCTTTAAAGCGCGCGAACCCTTCGTAATAACACGGGGCTTTGTTCTCGGTACTAAAAATAGGCTGTATTAAAATATCAGCATACTGTTGTAACAGAATATTGTTTAGTCTTTCACGCCATTCGGTATTGCTGTGAATGAAAGTTAGCTCTGAAGCAAATTGCCAGCCTCTGTCTAACTTTGTTGCCGCTAATAGGGCGCTATCTGCTTTTTCCATTACTTCAGTAAAGCTATTTTCACTGGTGTATTTAGCTGCGCCAATCCACGCTGTTTTATCGCCATCTTTAAGAAAATCTATTTTATTCATTTCATCGCTAAGGCTTTTCAGTCTTTTTTCGCACTCTTGTTGCGATACTGCTTCCATTAATATGGCAAAGTCGGAACCCGATACTCTAAAAAGGGTTACTTTATCTGGAAATTGCATGGCGGCCAGTTTCAGTTTTTTTGCAGCCGCACTAACATATTCATCGCCTTCAGCGCCGCCCAGTAAATTATTTACCCTAGCAAGCTGCGTTAACCTAATTAACACCACGTAACCTTGTTCTACCGTAGCTGTGCCACTTAATAGTGCATTCATGTGTCGATTAAAGGCATTTCTATTGGAAAGCCCCGTTAGGCTATCGCCATACGCAATAGCCTTGAATTGTTCAGCACGTGCAGTAAGTTCTTTAAACATGCTTTCTACTGCTCTAGACAGCTTATTTACGGCTAGCGTGATAAAAGAGAATTCTTTAGTAAAAGGCTGGTAGTCAATTTCAGAAAACTTTTGATTTTGAATGTCGCCTATTTTTTGGGTAACAATTTCTAATGGCTTGGTAATTTGGCGAATGATAACCAGCAGCACTAGGTAGGCAATAACAAAGGCAATAAAAAACATTAATGCACTTTGGGTAATGCTATCCCATAGCTTTTCGTTCGCAAGGCCTGGGTGGCTTTGCACGGTAAGTTGCCCTGCCATTGTCCAGCCATCGTTAAGCTCGGTATTTTTCACCGGTGGGGTAACGTGTATAGCTTCGGTAAACCAACTTGGTACGGTATCTATTTTATTCGGGTTTTGCCGAATAATAAGGGTATTCCCGCTAGCGTCTTTAACCGAAATGGTTTGGTAGTAGCCCCTGTCGAATATGGCGTTTACCATGGTTTCAGCCACCGCCTGCCCATTTTCTTGCGTTATATAGGGCGCCATGGCTAAGCCTAGCGATGTGGCGGTGTCTTGTGCGTGGGTAGCAAGTTGTTCATTCACGTATTCTTTGGTCATTTTTACGTTAATAAAAAAGGAACCGGCGAACACGGCCAGTAAAAAAATAAGTAAGCTAACGCTTAGTTGGGTAGATAATTTCATTGTTCTTGTGTATCTCCGAGCATTACGCTGTTTAAACGATCTATCATGTCGTCCCACATTTTCATGGGGCCGCTGCCTCTTAATTTTCTGCCTGTTCCCATAGACTTCGCCGCCCATAGACCATCACCGTTAAAACTATAAACAGGTGCAAGGTCGCGTCGTTGATTTGCTGGCAGTATTCGACGGTTAATATTATCAAGCACTAAAGGAACAGAGGTAGGGCTTGGATAATAGGCTAACACCATATGTGGTTGGTTTAACTCTAACGCGGTTACATACATAAGCCGAAGCTGCGATTTTGGAATGCCAAGTTCTATTAACGAAAAGTATTTAGCAATTGAGTAATCTTCACAGTCGCCAGCGCCCGTTCCAATAAACTCAATTGGCGTGGCCCAGTAATCGGGTTGCCGCCAGTGCCTTAGGTCATCTACAAAGTCGAATCGATTGAAAAAGCGATTCACCTGGTAAAGCTTTTCATCAATATCGTCGTTCTCAATGCTATTGACTAGTTGTCGCCACTTAGCTACATCTGCCGCACCGGTTTTACCAAACAGGGCTTCAACTCGGCTGTAAACTTCCTCAGTGAAGATGTTTTTCTGTTGCGCGATAACTAAAGAAGCCACACCAAATAAAAGCCCCGTTAGGGCACAAATAAAGGTTCGTCGGTAAGTTTTACGCGCGTAGCGGGTTGTCATGCCAATTAAGCCTTAATGCACCATAATGAGACGAATTTATTAGAATAATAGCTGTAAGAAAACGTTAACCACTTCATAGTATAGTAAACATGTGGCAGTAAATTGATAATGTCAAACTTATACAAAAGTTGAAAGTTATTTCAACAAGGTAAAGCACGTAAACATAATAATACCGATATTTGGCATGGTTCATGTATAGGTTTTTGTAAAGGTTCTGGTAAAGATTCTTGTATGTGCCCATGAATGTAACAGGGATATTCTAGATGGTATTACCATATACTACGGTTTACGCAATAGCGCATAATAAGAACCGGAACAAAACAAGAGCCAAATATTAATCAGAGTATATTCAATTTTTTGTACTGCACATTCGCAAGCTTAAAGTAATGCAGCTTGCTATGTTGTAATTTTACTACAAAACTAAAATCGAGCTGTGCTAAACTTAGCGTTAGCATTTAGTCTAATGACAAGGATAAAGAAGTTTCATGCTAACTAGTAACCGCCCAGTAGTGTTTATTATTAATTCCCTAGAAGGCGGTGGTGCTGAACGGGTAATGGCAAAATTGCTAGCAATCATGGAAGACTACTTTTCACATGCAAACGTGCCTGTTCACCTTGTTTTGTTAGACACGCTGGAAGAAAGTCAGCAGTGCCCTCCTTATGTTACCAAAACAGTACTAACCAGCAATGGCAGCCTTAAAGCTGGTTATCAACAGTTAAAACCGCTACTTAAAACCCTAAACCCCCAAATTTGTTTTAGCTTTTTGACGCGCAGTAATTTCTTGAATATAGCCATAGCAAAATCGTTAGGCTACCGCGCCATTATTAGCGAACGCGTGAATACTACCAGCCATTTGTCGGGTGGTTTAAAAGACGGTATTAGTCGCTTTTTAGTTAAGCTTTTATATAAGCGGGCTGATAATGTGGTGGCAGTGTCTGAAGGTGTAAAAGCCGATTTAATTGAAAACTATGCGGTGCCAGAACCTAAAGTATCATTGTTATATAACCCGTACGATATTGCGCAGCTGCACGAACTTGCAAGCGAAGCGGTAACCGACATTCCTAAAGCCCCATACATTATTGGGGTAGGGCGGTTAGTTAAAAACAAAAACTTTTCACTGTTACTAAACGCGTATGCCAAAGCCGATATTGTCGAAGATTTAGTTATTTTGGGCGTGGGCGATGAAGAGGCCATGCTTAAAGCGCTAGCTAAAACACTTGGCATTGCAGATAAAGTACATTTTTTAGGTTTTAAGCCAAACCCTTACCCGTACGTGGCCAAAGCAGAATATTTTGTTTCAACCAGTAATGCAGAAGGTTTCCCTAACGCCATAGTGGAAGCCATGTGTTTGAACAAGCCGGTAATTGCAACAAATTGCGAATCGGGCCCTGCTGAAATTATTGCCGAACAATACCCTTACCAAGTTTCTGGTGCCAGCGAAGAAAAGAATGGCATACTGTGCGAGTTAAATAACGTACAAGGTGTTGCCGATGCATTGGTGTTATTCAAAGGTAGTGCTAACAGAGCGCGTTACGTTGAAAAAAGCCAAGCGTGCGCGCAGCAGTTTTCTTATGCCGCATTTTTGCAGAGAGTTACCGACATACTTTAGTTGAACATAACAGTAGTACTTTCAACCGACAAGGAGAATGTACATTGATTAGTTGCCGAGATGAATATAAGCGATACTTAAGGGAAGACAAAATAGCGTTAAATTTAAACTTTTCTTTACTAAATTGGCTTACACACGACATTTGGCGATACCAACGAAGTTTAAGGTTATTAGAATACTATACCAACTGTAAGACGGGTCCTCTTAGTAAGGTTTTCACGAAATTCTTATTACTTAGACACCGTGGCTTGGGAAGAAAACTTGGATTTTCTATTCCGATAAATACATTTGAATATGGTTTATCTATTGCGCATGCAGGAACAATAGTCGTTAACTCGAACGCAAGAGTAGGGCCTTACTGTCGAATTCACGTCTGTGTGAATATTGGCGCAGATATTAAAGATGGAAATCTGGCCCCTAAGTTGGGCAGCAATTGTTATATTGGGCCAGGTGTGAAGATTTACGGTGATATTCAAATTGGCGACAATGTTGCTATGGGGGCTAATGCTGTAGTTAATAAAAGCTCTAGTTCGAACTGTACAATAGCAGGAGTCCCAGCAAAAAAAATATCAGATGTAGGGCCTATTGAATTAAGATCGGTGGGGCGTTAATACATTCAATTTATAAATTGGATTTAGATATTAGAAGTAATAGGTAGGCACAAGTGGGTAATGAAAAATTGAAAGTTGCTGTAATTCATCCAGAAGCAGGGGTGTCTTCAAGTGGGGGCTCCCAGTTAAATGCAATCGAACTTACAAACGCTTTCAGCGAAAGCTTTGACGTGAATCTACTTAGCGCTAAAGCTTGTAGTAAACATAGTAAAGTCATTCCATGTATTCCAAGATCTACAGTTAAGAATTGGCAAAAAAACAAGCTTGTAGATCGTTTTTTGACACTGTTCTTTAGTTACCCGGGTCTGTTTATTGAGTCGGTATCCTCTTTTTTTTCATACACGATTTATTTGTTATTTAAAAAATATGATGTGTTGTACCCTAATAATGATTATGGAGGTTTAGCCACATCTAGTGTCATTAGATCTCTTCGTGGTACTCCCTTTATTTATACTGAGCATGCTGGTTTAAAGGGGGACGGAAAAGTGATGGCTAGAGATTTAAAATTTAAACCTGACTGTTTTATTGTTTTCAATCAGGATATGTACGTCAAAGCAAAGGTTCTTGCTCCCAATCAACGTGTTGAAATTGTTCCTAACGGGGTTGATCTGTCGCGATTTAATCGCATTGGAGAAAAATTTGAACATGGACTGCAGGGAAAAGTTGTATTATTTGTTGCCTCACTTGTAAGAGGTAATCTTAAAAGACTTGAACTCACTATTTCCGCAATTGAAAAAATGGATGATGTTTGTCTGCTAGTGTGCGGTAGTGGTCAAGATAAGCCGTATTATGAATCATTTGCAAACAAGCTTATAGAAGATTCTAGATTCAAAATCGTATCGGTCGACTTCGATGAAATGCCTAATGTTTACCGCGCAGCCGATGTTTTCACTCTACCATCTAAAGATGAACCTTTCGGTAGAGTATATTTAGAGGCTATGGCGTGCGGTCTTCCAGTAGTTGCAACCGATGATTCAATGCGAAGGCAACTTGTTGGTGAGGCAGGATACGTCTGTGAAGTAGAAGACGTAGATAAATACTCCGAATCATTACAGAAAGCTTTAGATCGCGATTGGGGAGATTTACCGATTCAGCAGGCAGAAAAATATAGTCTAACGAGCGTGGCCGCCCAATATGAAAAAATTATTAGAAGTGTAGCCAAGTAAGAGGTAAACCGTGATTACTATTCTAACTTACTGGGCGATTTAATGTTTGAAATAATAAAAGTAGCTGTTGCGCTAGTAAGTATCATTTTGGTATTTCGTGTAATAACACAAGACTGCAATAAGTATCTGGCTTTTGCTGTATTAGCAATTTGGTTAAGATATTTTTCTTCCGCTTTTCATGATTTTACCTATTCTCCAATAATTGCTGGCTTTTCAATTAATGCATTAATTTCTATTTGTATCGCTGGCCTAGGCCTATTAGTAATTCCTAAATCAGTTTTAACTTTAAAAAAGCTTATTTCATTCTATTTTTTGTTCGCGGCGATTGCAGTGAGTGGCTTTGTTAATATGGAAATAACGGGAACGATAAATGTATTAGTTAAGTGGTGTTATTTTCTCGTTTTGGCTGCATGTATCTTCTTATCGATAAGAATACAGGGAAGAAATACTACTTTCAGAAAGTTACTAGTCGTTTTTTTTATGCCTGTAGTACTTCAGGTATTATCTATAATGCTGGGGCATGTCAAAGCGACAGAAGCTGACGGGTCTGCTAGTTATATCGGTGGTTATAGCCATGAAGCCGCATTTTCAATGATAATAGTTGCCTTTATCTTTACGATTGGCTTGATTGAAAGAAACCATCTTAAATTTAGGACGTCACTCTTCACAATAGCATTTATTCTTCTAGTTTTAGTTAACTACAGAACTGCTATTCTCACAGTTCTACCACTGTCTGCTGTCTTTTATTTCACATTAGTTGAACAACGGTTGAAGCCGACACAAAAAGCACCTGTTTTAACCATAGTTGCAATGTTTTTATTCTTAGTTTTTGTTTCTCTCTCGATTACCATGCAGGAGAGATTTGCAGATGTAGGTTATTTAGTTACAAATTTAGATTTGATTTTTAAAGCGCCGGAGTATTTCACAGAAAACGAACAAGATATTATGTCAGCGAGAGTTTATATATGGAGTAAATATATAAATGAATTTATTAATGCGAATTCAATAAATATGATTTTCGGTTTTGGTCCCGAATCTTGGAGTAAAAAGTTTACGTTATATGCTCACAATACTTACGTATCAAATTTATATGAATTAGGTTTGATAGGCTTTGTCTGCTTTCTTTTAATGTTAGTTAATACTCTAATTCTTGGTTTCTCAATGAGAGAAAGAAGGCTAGCAAAAATTGTTGGTTTTTCAATTATTGGCTTCGCGACTATGAACATCGCTACAATGCCACTGTGGAACATAGAGGGTTTGATATTTTTTGCTGTCATAGTGGGTACTATTTTTGCGTCTAAGAGTAGTTCAAACGCTATATAAAGTTGAAAATAGATAGACCATGAGATAAAAAGAGTATGAAAATTATGAAAATATGTGCTATCGGATTGCGTGGAATACCTGAAATAATGGGTGGAATAGAATCTCATTGTCAACAGCTCTACCCACGATTAGTAAAGCAAGGCATCTCAGTGACAGTATTGGCTCGTTCTCCATACGTCGACCAAAAAAGGTACAGTTACGAAAGTGTAGAAGTTCGAAGTGTTTGGGCAATGAAAAGTAAATTTTTAGAAACTTTTCTGCATACTTTCATTGCAATTTTTTATGCGAGGTTATGGATAAAACCAGATGTTGTGCATCTACATGCAATTGGCCCCGCATTATTTACACCTCTAGCTAGAGCTTTAGGTATGAAAGTTATTGTGACTCATCATGGAGCAGATTATGATCGTCAAAAATGGAACGCTATAGCTAAATTTATCCTCAAACTGGGTGAGAAAATGGCTATTCTTTTTGCGAATGAGCTAATAGTAGTCGGAAATTCACTTACAGATAAGTTGAAATTAGAGAACCCATCAAAAGCCTTTAAAATTTCATATATTCCTAATGGAATGTTACCTGGTTTTGCTGGTGATATACCTGAAAGTAAATTACCAACAGATCTTGGATTAGATAAAAAAAGTTATATTTTAACGGTAGGTAGGCTTGTACCCGAAAAAGGCTTTCACGACCTAATAGATGCTTTCAACAAAGTAAACACAAACTTAAGGTTAGTTATTGTAGGTAAAGCTGATCACCAAGATTCTTACTCTAGTGGTTTACTTCAGCAAGCTTCAGATAAGGTTTTGTTTGCTGGACGAAGAAGTGGGGCTGAATTACATGCTTTGTATAAACACGCAAAAGTGTTCGTTTTACCTTCCTATCATGAGGGCTTGCCTATTGTTGCTTTAGAAGCAATAAGCGCCGGCACATCTGTTCTTTTAAGTAATATATCACCTAATTTGGATATTGAAGCTCCAGAAGATAGCTATTTCGCTGTAGGCAATATAGATCAATTATCTAAAAAATTAGAAATCATTGACACCCTAAACCTTCAATTAGATCAGGCTTCTTTTTTGAACAAATTTAATTGGGATAAAATCGCAAACGCTACATACAGAATAATTTTGAAATATAAGTACAAGTCTGAGGTCTAAATTGGGAAAGCTGGTAAGTGCAACGAAATGGACAACAGTAGCAACCATCGTCAATATAATACTGACAATGGTTCAGCTTGCATACCTTGCAAGAATTCTTTCACCAACGATTTTTGGTCAGTTTGCAATTGTAAATTTAGTAATTGAAATATTTGTTGCATTTGCGTTAGGTGGAATATCGAACTTTCTACTTTACAAGAGAGATGCGGACCAAGCTACGTCTAACGCAATTTACTTTTTAGCTTTAGGAATTGGAGTGTTGTTTAGTGTACTGCTGTACGTTTTAACACCTTTTATTGCTTCTCATTTGGGTTATGGCGATATTATCCAAGAGTTGAAGCTAGCAACTATTTTGTTAATTATTTCGTCTCTTTCATCTCAATATCAAGCCTTGGGAATGAAGAATTTTGAACATAAAAAGATAGCTCTTATTGATATAATTGCCAAATGTGCTTCATTTTCTTTTGCTCTCATTACAAGTGAACTTGAACTTTTATGCCTCGTTGGAGCTGTTGTCGTTTATCAACTAGTAAAGCTGCTAGGACAGATGCTGTTTCTGGGCAAGCATGTCAATTTATCATTCAGTGTAAATAGTGCGATTTATCGTGAGGCCTTTTCATATGGAATATTTGATTTTGGCTCCCAGGCACTTAATATTGTAAGAAAGCAATTGGATATCATGATTTTAGCGGTAACATTGCAAACCAATGAACTTGGCGTGTACCACGTTATAAAACAACTTGCTAGCCGGCCAGCTCAAGCTTTACAGCCAATTATAGGGAAAGTTGCACTCCCAGCATTTTCAGAAGTCAAAGCTCAAAAAGATAAACTGAAAAATGTATATCAAGACTTTTATCTACTACAACTTACAATATTAGCATTTATTTATGCACCTATAATAGTTGCTTCTGAGTTAGTATTGGGCGTTTTTTTCGGCACAGAGTATATGCAGCATGAGGTTGTCCTATCCTTACTTGCAGCTTTTTGGTTTATACGTATAGCTACTTCTAATTTAATAGGCCCACTAGTGCAGTCGACAGGTTTGACCAAGAGAAATTTCTTATGGAATATATATCTAGTTATTCCTAACTCAATGGTTATTTACTTCTCATCTTTACTTGGTGTTGAGGCACTTTTAATCGCAATGGTTGTTTTTCAAATGATGCTGTTTCCTCTAGTTAATTTTTATTTTATCAGCTACATAGCGGGAGTAAGCTTCTCATATTCTTTGAGAAAAATGCTGATCATAATGGGGGCGATGATAATGCCTTTGTTTGTTTTTTATACGTTTGTTGTTCCATTTATTTCTGATAAGTATTTTTTTCGAGAGGTATCAATCGCTTTGTGTTCAGTACTACTTATTACCATTGCTTTTATAATCTCTAAAGATATACAAGTTTCGCTAAAAAGAATGAAAGGCTTTTAAATGAAAATTGAACAAAAAGATGTAGTTTTTTATGTCCGAAACTTTCCTGTGCTATCAGAAACATTTGTATTTAACCAAGTGAAAAGTCTAGTTAATGCTGGGTTGAAAGTTGAAGTGTTGTCAGTTAATCCAGTAAATGATGACAATGGTATGTTGACAAAATTGTTCGGCGAACACTGGAATAATAACGTTAAATCTATCCTTCCAAAAACTAGCAAATTGTTCTTTAATTTCTATTCCATACTAGGGTTATTTAGTTGCATCTTTATTAAAAAACGTTCTAATTTAGTAAAATTATATTTCGACTTGATATCGAAAGGTCAATTTTTCTGGGCTAAAGATTTAATGGCGCAAGTCTGGTTTGCAAGAAGGTTAGATACAGTGGCCCAATGCTGCGTCTCACATTTTGGCAATAATGGCGTAATTTTGGATCAGTTAAGAACTGCCAACATAATAAAGGTCAAAAATCTTTTTACCATTTTCCATGGCTATGAGATAAGTAGGTATGATCAGCTACATATTTGGGGAAAGTATTACGGGTCTTTGAAAGGCAGCTACCTTCCGATAAGTAAGCATTGGAAAGAAAAGCTAATTGAACTGGGTGCGTGTGAAAAAAATATTAGAGTTCTACATATGGGTGTAGATATAGAAAAATTTAATTTTGAGGATAAGCGTTTATCCACTCCCCTGCGAATACTTTCAGTTGCAAGAGCTACAGAGAAAAAAGGTCTTAGATATGCTATCGAGGCTGTTCTGAATAATGAAAATGAGAGCCACTACCGGATAATTGGCGGGGGAACGCTTCTTGAAGAGCTAAAACAACAAGTTACTGAGCACCCCCATAAACATCGCGTTGAGTTTTTAGGGGCACAACCTTCTGATGTAGTTGCATCAGAGTTAAAAAGAACTGATTTATTTTTATTGCCCTCTGTTCAAGACCGGTTTGGCGATAAAGAAGGCATTCCTGTATCACTAATGGAAGCGATGGCAAGCGGTGTCTTAGTTCTTTCAACACATCACAGTGGAATCCCCGAGTTAGTTTTGGATGGGGAAACTGGCTTTTTAGTTCCCGAAAAAAATAGCTTAGAAATAACAAATACTATAAACAAAATTAAGGATAGCACTAACTTAACAAATATCAGATTGTCAGCAAGAAAAAAAATAGAAAGTGAATTTAACGAAAACACTTTAAAAGACGAATTGATCGAATTGTTGAGTAAGGAGTGAAGCATTATGTTTGGTATTAAGACTGCAATGAAAAACACTGCAAGGGGATATGCTAATATTTACCCTTACAGAAGATATATGTGTAAGCACAATTGTATATTTATCCACATACCTAAAGCAGCAGGAACAAGTGTTCTACATGCTCTTTCTGGTACAAAAAAACATATTCAAAGAGACCATTGTAGTGCATTTAACTTTATTAGCGCTGATAAGTATCGTTTTGACAGAAGTTTTAAATTTGCATTTGTTCGAGAGCCAATAGATAGGCTTCAGTCAGTACATCGTTACTTATTGTCTGGTGGCAATGGAACCAATAACAAGATGTTGAGTAGTGAAATCCAACAAAGCTACTCAGATTTCGATAAATTTGTAATGAATTACTTAGATGAAATGAGATTACATACAGAGGTTTTATTTAGGCCTCAATTCAGTTTTCTCTGTAATGAAAGATATGAATCTCTAGTTGATTTCATTGGCAAATACGAAACTATAAACGCGGATTTTGACTTTATTAGAGATCGATTAAATTTAAAAACTAGCCTACCTCTGTCCAACGTATCAAAAGTAGAAAGCAATAATGTGGTAAGTACAGCAACGATAAAGAGAGTTAAGGAGTTATACGCAAAAGATTTTGAGCTCTATGAATACTAAAAAGTGTCAGATTTTTTTACTGCCTTTATCCGATGCAATATAAATTCTATATAATTCAGCGTCTTAATATTTGGCATAAAGTTTGCTTTCTATAGGTTAGACGGATTATTTTAATTTCAGATGAGGCATTTTAAACATGAGTAAAAAATTTGTAGCACTTTCTAGTGTTTTTTTGATGTTATGTAGTTTTGCATCTCAAGCTGCATTAATTACGTATTCTTACGCTAATTTAGACAGTAGCTTTGATGCTTCTGACAGTTTACTTGACTACTATAATAGCCAAACTCCAGTCGCTTCAATGACCGTAAGCGAATTTGACATGGAAGGTACTTTTGATGATTCAATCATGAAGGTTACCTTTAGTTTTGATTTAGCATCAGATGTTCTGTTTGAAACGTTTGCAGGTTTAGATGCTGGTTTTGGTGCAGAGATATACGTAAATGGAGTTCTAGGTTTTGACTCTTCTGACGATCTTTGGTGGAGTAAAAAATGGAATAGCTCAGACGTAGTATCTTTTGAGCAATTCTTGAGCGCTGGCACAAATACAATTGATGTTGTTTGGGCAGAAGAATGTTGTGGCGGTTTGAGCAGCATCGCTTTCTCAACACCTTTGAATGGTGGTGACCTTACTCTTCTATCACTTTCGTCTTTAGGCGATATTGAAGCCTCTGCACCTTCAGCTCCTGTCAGCGTGAATGCGCCAGGCACGGTAGGTGTTTTAGCAATCAGCTTGTTGGCAATAATTCGTCTACGTAAAAACATCTAATATAGTGTCCGTCCGGTAATCC
>NZ_PYHU01000041.1:0-42345 GCF_003989595.1 Alteromonas sp. KS69
TGATTTTGGTTGACCACGTCAAGGGCAGCTAATAAAGAGGATGAGTGTACAGGACGATTTTGGGAAGGAAGGTTTAAATCCCAAGCTTTATTAAATGAAAGCGCCCTACTTTCCTGTATGGCTTACGTGGACTTAAATCCGGTTAGAGCTAATATAGCGACAACGCCTGAAAATTCTAGGTACACCAGTATTCACTCACGAATACAGGCAATGAAGTGCAATTCGAATACTTCTGAATTACTACCGTTCACAGGAGAGTGTGAACAACACGACTCCAAACTATTATCCGTTGGCCTACCCGACTACCTTGAACTCGTCGATACAATGGGAAGAATCATTCGTGACGACAAACCAGGTTACATAAATAGCAATTACGCCCCGATATTGTCTAGATTAGGGATAAAACAGATGCATTGGCAGACGCTTACCACTAGCTTCGAAAAGTTATTTAGTTATGCGGCTGGGTGTGAAGTTACAATGAGAAAGTTTAAGCAAAATACCAATAGGCAGCGAGTAAGGGGAATAAAGAACGCAAAATTGCTTTCCCACGCAAGTTAGTTACTGTCTTCTGTTCGTAAATATGAGCTAAATTGATAAAAGTCTCCCTTTTTGACTCTCCAACCCATTAACGTTAAAGGTTAATTTGTAGCCCTACCTTAGTGGTAACACTACGTCCTTACTAACCTTTTTTAAACTGTCTAAATAAGCACATCACATCCATAAATAATCGCCGAGTCAAATACTTGGGCCTTTTTAAACTTCTGCTCGGCTAATAAAACTAACGAGACACCCACTGTATTTCCTTGAGCAGGAATGAGATTAAAAACCTTCATTAGGGTGGATGTCCTCATATCTTTTATATTTTCACCACAAATCCTAGTTAAATGTAAACTTGGGTGTCTTCGTAAAATTAAGTAGTCTTATAAGCTAAGGTTTCCCTGATAACCTTCTTAAGATGGGTGTCCTGTTAGCTCTCTGATAGCGTTATTAAGTTGGGTGTCTTGATAACTCTCTTGATAACTCTTATAACGTCTGAGAATTCTTAATCTAAGCAGGTTCTCGATTACCACTTAATGCCAACCAAGACTCATTAGCTTTCCAGGTCGTTAGCCATTGTGAAACTTGATTAGCTGGCATAGGCTTAGCAATGCCATAACCTTGCGCTAACACACATCCCAAGCGGATCAGCGCAACGCCGTGTTCAACTGACTCTACGCCTTCCGCAATCACTTCTCGTTTAAATGCTTTTGCTAATCCCACAACACCTTCAACAATCGCTAAGTCATCGGTGTCATCTAACATGTCTCGTACAAAGCTTTGGTCAATTTTGATTAAGTAAGCTGGCAAACGTTTAAGGTAAGTAAGTGATGAGTAACCAGTACCAAAGTCATCTAAAGCAAAGCTAACCCCTAAATCGTGACACGCATTCATTGTTGATGATACTTGAAAGGTATCTTGAAGCGCGCTGGTTTCCAAAATTTCCAGCTCTAAATAGCCTGGGTCTACGTCGGGGTGCGCCGCTAAAAGTGTTTGTAACCGAGAAGTAAAGTTGTCTTGCTGCAGTTGATGTGCACTAATATTCACACTTACGGGCAATGAAATACCGCGTCTCTGCCAATGCGAAATTTGTGTTAAAGCCGCATCAATAACCCACTCTCCTACTTTCAAGCTGATACCATGTCCTTCAATAACTGGCAAAAATTCGAGCGGTGGAATCAAGCCGCTTTCAGGGTGCTCCCAGCGGAGCAAAGCTTCTACACCAATCACTTCACCAGAGCGCATATTCACCTTAGGTTGGTAGTGTAAGACAAACTCTTTGCGATCCAACGCAACCCGAACATTATCAATGCTCTTGTTATAGGAATTAATCGCGTTATCTTGCTCTAAATCGAACTGATGATATCGGTTTTTCCCCCCCTGCTTTGCAACATACATGGCTTGGTCTGCGTGGCGTATCAACTGATCCGCATCTACGTTATCTTGAGGGAAAACAGTCACGCCAATACTGGCCGACACTTGCATAACCGCCTCAGCAATATTGACGGGGGCCGAGGCAGATTTAAGAAGTCGATTTAGAACATGCTCACAGTCACTAAACTCATCCAAATTAGCCATAATAATAATGAATTCGTCACCGCCAATACGTGCAATGGTATCTCCTGCTCTTAAGCTAGCTTTTAAGCCATTGGAGACTTCAACCAAAAACTGATCACCAATGTCGTGTCCGTAATTATCATTAATCGCTTTAAAACCATCTAAATCCATAAATGCGACGGCCAGTGAATTTTGTTGTAGCTGACTGTGCTTAATGGCTTGATTAAGTCGCTTGGCAAGCAAGACTCTGTTAGGTAAGTTGGTCAGCAGATCATAATGCGCTATTCGTTCTAACTTACCTTCATTGAACTTAATTTCGGATATGTCGGTTGAGAGTGATACATAATGTTGCACCTGCCCTTCCGCGTCTTTGACCGCACTTATTGTAACCATCTCAGGATAAACTTCACCATCCTTACGACAGTTCCAAATCTCACCTCTCCAGTGCCCATCGGTGTTCAGCGTATTCCACATGTTTTTATAAAACTGCGCGCTGTGTCGTCCAGACTGAAGAATTCTAGGGTTCTTCCCTAGCACTTCCGATTTGCTGTAACCGGTGATTCGGCACAACGTATCGTTCACTTCAATAATAGTCGCCGAGGCGTCGGTTATAATAATGCCTTCGTTCGCATGAGTGAAAACGCTGGCAGCACGCTTTAGTGTCTCTTCAGACCGATTCTTTTCGATAGCGATACTCGCTAAACTTGCAGTTTGCTCAATTAGCGCAAGATCAGTATCCGAGGGATTATTAATACTAGAGTGATAAATAGCAAAAGTACCGAGCACAGCGCCTTGCGTAGAACGAATTGGTTCAGACCAACAAGCCCCTAAATTAGCGCGTTCAGCTAACGCTTTGAAATTTTCCCAGTAAGGGTGTGTTTGAATATCTGCCACGATGACACGTTCGTTAGTAAACGCCGCTGTACCACAAGAACCCACGCCCATACCTATCTCTACACCATCAATAGCATCGGTATAAAATTTAGGAAGACTAGTTCCAGTTCCGTTGCGCAGATGCCCCCCTGAATCCTCAAGGATCAAGATGCTGCACATCATTTCTGGGTTATTAAGCTCGACCACGCTGACAATGGCGTCTAGCACCTTTTTTAGAGGTTCTCCGCTGGTAATGAGTTCTAATACCTCGCTACGCGTTGTTTCTCTTAACTCGTTCTGCCTGCGTTTAGTAACGTCTCGGATAACACCAACAATAAATCGTCTATTATTGCGGTCGATAAATCGGCTCAGTTTAGCAAGTACTACCCGTGCCTGGTTGCCCTTACCTTGCAGGGCTTGCTCTATGACTTTATCTTCTCCGGTATCTAAAACATACTGATCGCTGTGCGCTAACTTCACCCATTCTTGTGGGTAAATTTTATTTGAGAAGGTTTTTCCAATGAGTTTTTTTCGAGAAACGTTTACAAGCTCACAAAAGGCGTTGTTAGCAACTAAAAGTTTACCCTCCCCGTCTTTTATAAATACAGGGTCAGCTGATATATCCAAAAACGCATTAAGATAACCCTCTAATTCCTCGGGATCTTTTACTGGCAATGCTGCCGGACCATTGTTTTCTTGCTGTTTATAAGACATATGTGAAACCAAACTTGATTACTAAAGCCACGTTCGCCCAATATCGACTGATATATAAATTGGGTTTCAGAAATGCAATCACGGTAATTTGCACGGCGTTCGACCTCCTATTCCCTTATTTTTCCCTTGGTAACATAAGCGTAGTACAAATCGCCATAGTGAGCATTGCTACCATAATGTACACCACTGAAAAGTCGATAAAAGACGATAAAATCGCGTACAATCCACCAAAGCCAAGTAAAATAAGGCCTATAGCTGTATTTGAAAAACCGACTAATTCAGTCCTGTCTTGTCCATCTTTAATATCTAAACTGTAAGTTTTGCGCCCTGTTCGCACACCCGCATGAGCAATAGAAAGAATAAAAAACAACCCTGCAGACATCCACAAATTTTCAGGCTCCATAGCAAGTAAGCCAACACAGGCAATTATTGCCAAGGCACCTGACAATTGAAGGGTGAATCGAGCGCTTTTATCTGCAATTTTTCCCCAAAGAAAAGAAGAAAGCATAGAAGCTAAGGCTTGTGCAGCAAGATAAAACGGGAGCAAAGATTTAGCGCTTTGTGAACTTTCCAGCATAAAGTATGGCGCCACTAGCGCAGAGTGGACGAACAACCCCCTCACAAAAACGAACCGATATACCGTGTTGTCAAAACGCCAATTAAACAAAGACTTATTTTTAGATTCTTCTATTTCAACATGGGTTTTTATTGAAAACATTAAAAATAGCGTGACACAAAATGCAAGCGCTGATGACCCTAGCAAAATATAAAGTGAATAGCCTTCAAGCTCTTTTTCAAAATACACCAAAGGTACTGCGGCGCACAACGTCATCACACCAGACGCCGTGGAAGCTAACCCTACTAACTTCCCCCGTTCCCCTTTTTGACTGACATCGGCTTCCATGTCTTTTACGGTAAGTGAGCTTGCAGAGCGGCCTAAACTAAGAAATACAAGCGAAGCGAGTATAATTAGCCCAGCCACAAAACCTTCGGTGACAAGCGCGGCAGCTAACATGGTACATATGGCCGATACCTGTACAACCATACCCAATCGCCAAACGTGGTGTCTAGCGCTTTTCCTGCGTAAATACATACCAATTAGGGCTTGGGGTAATAGTGCGCCAGATTCGCGAATTGGCACCAACCACATCACCATCCAGCCAGGAGCCCCTAAAGAGATTAATAGTGCGGGTAATGTAGTTTTTGCAGACGCCAGTAAATCGGCCAATTTATTAAAAGCTAGGCCTACAATTAGACGACGTTTATTTCCCAGCATGTCCTTTCCTAAGGTAATTTCACGAAATCACAAATGCGACTACTCAGCAAGCGTACCAAAATCAATTTTAGCATTACTTAAAGAACTTTATACTAAAAACCCTTGATACTTGATCATGCTGCGTTTATGGGCACTATATCGTACTAACACACTGAACAATCTTAACAATTAGGCCAATTTAGAAATATAAGCTTATCGAGACACCCATCATAAACTGACTGACCCACTAATTTTTTCAAGTACGATCGCGCGGGTTCCATCAGAGTTTTATATCATATTTTAAACACTATCATGGGTGTCTCATTAACGCTTTTAAGACGACCAAAGCATGGGTGTCTCGTTAACGCTTTTAAGACGACCAAAGCATGGGTGTCTTCATAACGATGTATTGTTTCTAAACGTGGGTGTCTCGATAACGCCATCTCTATAACGCCAATAACACCAGCTAGCAGCACGAGAAAATCCATTTGAATTTCTACCGCCAAAAATGAAAAAAGCCGAGTTCGCTTTGGAAAATATCCATATAAGCGAACTCGGCTTAGTCTGTAGTGAAAACCATTTGGCGCTTTTGCGCTAAGGTAAAAGCTAGACTAAATTACTACCCTTTATTTTCTACAACCGTTTTCAAATTTTCTAATCCCATTTCGAAATCTGGGCCAATCATGCCATCCATCATAAATACGAAGTAGCGGCTGATAATATTGTTGCCTACGTCGCCGGAGTCAACCCACGTCACTTTGGTAGCCTCACCTGCGGGCGATATTACCAATGAACCTGTCGAACCCATTTCCCATTCAGGAAAAGCCAATGAGTAAACTACCTTTTTATTGTGTTCTAAATCGGTAATTTTCATCTCCCCATTGCCTTCAGTCACGCTTGTCCAAGATGACATCATTCCAATAGCTCTATCTGGTCCAGAGTAATCGATTTCCATACTAGGGTCCCGTTGAAACCAAACGCCCCAGTTTTGCCATGCCCGTAAATCGACAACATCGGGATAAATTTCTTCAGGTTGTGCATTAATCAAAATGCTTCTTTCAACTGTGTATTGCTTTGGCAGGAACAGCCCAACCACAACTACCACAGCAATCAGTAAGCCCACACCTAAAACTATCTTCTTTAAAACTGCCATCTAAAACTCCATGATAATCACATAGGATTAGAAATATATAACAATTATTTAACAAATGGCACTGATGATTGACTAAATTCTCCGCTTAAATAATGAATTACCATTTCGCGGACATAATCAGCATCAACACTTGCCACCCAAGAGATTGAGCTCCCCGATTTGCCGCAGAGGTAAGTATGTCCCGCATTCGGCGTGGTTGTGCTCACTGCAACTTGACCGGTTTCAATACGTAACTTGTCTTCTGGCAACGCTAAGATACAAGTAGAAAGAATATCCCATAAAAAATACGTAAATTCATAAGACGGAATAGACGTTACCGTAGACGCCCAGAATTGACCAGATAGGTCTGATACTGGCGTATTTTTTACCGCAAGTTGCTGCAAGAAATCCCAACTAACTGGCAAATCGTTGGTGGCATCTAAAGGCACCAATAGCAAATTTACACCACTATCTACCAATGCTTTAGTCGCCTTAGGATCCCAATATGCATTCCACTCTGCTGAACCGTCATGATCATGCATAGCCACATTACCTTTAACCTTCACCGCACCTCCCATCCACACTACCTTTTGTACGTTATCTACCAGGTCTGGACTTTGGGTCAGCGCGGCGGCTAAATTGGTTGCAGGGCCAGTCATTAACACGGTGACAGGCTCAGCAGCATGAGCTAATGCATCTTGCATCCATTCATGAGCGGCCTTGGTTTCTACTTTCACTTCATCATGAGACGTACGCAACATCAAAGGTGTAGCATGGCACATTTTAGGCTGAGCCCGCCATTCAGGCGGAAACGGATTTGGGCCGGCTAACTGCCCTACACTCACGGGAATATGAGTGTTCCCTGTCAATGTTAAAATTTTACGAGTGCTAAGCAAAGCATCATCAGGATAACAATCGGCCGGCGTAATGGTGACACCCACCACATAAATATTAGGCAAACGCAGCAAAAGTATTAACGATAATAAATCGTCAATACCACCATCGTGGTCAAAAATAACTGGGGTAGTAGAAGACATAAAAAATCCCTTAAGAAAAAAATAACGTTTTTTTTACATAGTTCAGTAAAACGCCGTGGCTTTATATTTATTCTTGTGTAATATGAAGTTAGGTTATCATAAAACCTAATTTTCAAGGGCAATATTCTACTTACTACGCCCTAGTGCAATCGGTATGAATTACGGTTTTTACACATTCATCGACACCGCAAAATTGTGTCTTAAAAAATGGAGAACGAGGACATGGCAGATCAGAGTCCACGCTATATTAGTAATCTGACTCGTGATACCTACGCATTGATTCTGGCCGGCGGCCGAGGGTCACGTTTGCATGAGCTAACAACATGGCGTGCAAAACCTGCTCTCTATTTCGGTGGTAAATTTAGAATTATCGACTTTCCCCTTTCCAATTGTATCAACTCAGGTATTAGGCGAGTTGGTGTAGTTACCCAATACAAATCACACTCCTTGATAAGGCACTTAGTGCGCGGTTGGGGGCACTTCAAGAAGGAACTTGGCGAGTCGGTAGAAATTCTACCCGCTTCTCAACGATTTTCAGATAGCTGGTACGAAGGTACCGCCGACGCAGTATTCCAAAATATCGACATTATTCGAGACGAACTCCCCAAGTACGTAATGATTTTATCTGGCGACCATATCTATCGCATGGATTACGGTACTATGCTAGCTCGTCATGTTGAAAGTGGCGCAAAAATGACCGTGTCATGTATGTCAGTGCCTATCGAAGAAGCTGCCGGTTCATTTGGTGTTATGTCCGTTGACGAAAACTTCCGTATTAATGGTTTTGCAGAAAAACCTGAGCATCCGGCTCCCCTACCTGGCGATGATACCCGCTGCCTAGCATCAATGGGCAACTATGTTTTCGATACTGAGTTTCTTTTCGAACAATTACGAAGAGACGCTGAAACCTCTGGCTCACAGCGTGATTTTGGTAAAGATATTATTCCGTCGATTATCAAAGATCATCCCGTGTATGCGTTTGAATTTGAAAGCACCGGCGGTGGCGATGCCTATTGGCGCGATGTAGGTACCATTGATTCATTTTGGGAAGCCAATATGGAAATGGTTGCGCCGGTTCCACAGCTTAATTTGTACGATCAGAAGTGGCCTATCTGGACCTACCAAGAACAATTACCGCCTGCAAAATTTGTGTGGGAAGATCACGACAGACGCGGTGAAGCGATTAATTCGGTTGTGTCTGGCGGCTGTATCATTTCTGGTTCAACCCTTCGCGGCACAATTTGCTTCTCTAACGTAAGAGTGCACTCGTACGGGCTTATAGAAGATGCGGTAATTTTACCTGATGTAGAAATCATGCGTCATTGTAAGCTAAGAAAAGTACTGCTAGATAGAGGCTGTGTTATTCCAGAGGGCACCGTTATCGGCTACAACCATGACGATGATAGAGCTCGAGGGTTCCGTGTTTCAGAAAAAGGCGTGGTGTTAGTTACAAGAGAAATGCTAGGCCAACCTGTTGGCGGCCTATCTCCTAACTAAAAGCTAGTTATTCCATTTTGAAATAGTGGTTGAAATAAGTTCGGCCACTGCTTCAGGATGTTCTAGCGGAAACATATGCCCACCTTTAAATTCAGTATGGTCAATGTTGTTATGCTGAATTAACCTTTCGTACATAGCCGGCCTACACACGGCACCATCTTTAGCCGTTACCAGCAATGCCGGGCACTTCAATTTACCTTTATACTTACCTAAATTGTGCGGTACATTTCGAAATAGCGACGCTTCTACCTCGGCTTTAAATGTTAGCGATGTCATCTCACCTTTAGTGTGGGTTACATGCTTTACATAATCACGAATACACCGCTTATCCATATTACGAAACAATGCTTTTCCTTGAAAATACGCTTCCATATCAATATGAGATGGCCATTGCGTATTTCGAGTTTCAGCTAGCTTTGCTGGGGTTAATTTATTAATTAACGGCGTCCTCTTTGCAAAGCGAAAAAAGTAACTCATGGGCCCCATCACTAACGGAGGGTCAAGCATGATAAGCCCTCGGAACAAGCTGGGCTCCTCGCAGGCTGCCATGTATGAAATCACCGCACCAAAAGAATTCCCTACCGCATAAACACCTCTACTGTCGGTGTTTTCGGCTTTTACGTATTTAATAAGCTCATTAACTTGATTGCGCCAATTCGCATTTACTGGCAATTGAGGATCGTGACCAAACCGGTCGACATGAAGACGATGAAAGTGCTCAGGTAATGAAGAAAAAAGCGCGTTATAACTACCTGCAGGAAATCCATTTGCATGGGCAAAGTGAAAACTTATATCGGTTTTCGACAATGAAATACTCCTTCACGAAAAGCGGTACCAAAGCTATACGTAGCGATAGCAAAGCGGGAAAAGTAAGGGCTGGTAAACCAGCCCTTAATTAAAACAACATGTTAATTATGAAGAAGATAGTACTACAGCCCTCTCGACTCTGCCATCTCCCAATCTTTAACAATTTTAGTACTGGTCCATAAGAACACGATAATAGAAAGCGCATAAGGCACAATCAAATACAGTAAAGATTGACGAAGAGCTTCAACTTCACCCAACGACGGCACTAACGCTTGGCTTATAATACCGGTAATCGTTGGACCACCGCCCAATGCAATTATGTTCAATACAAAGAAAAACAATGCAGTAGACATAGCACGAACATTAATAGGTGCAAGAGTTTGCGCCATGGCAAAGCTTGGGCCTAAATAGGAACCACTAGTGAAGAGTAAGAACGTCATTAACCCTACTGACAACCATAAGTCGTTAACTTGAAGGGAAAAATACAACGCTGGGACACCAATAATTAGCGCAATAGCAGGTAACAACGCATACGCTTTCTTATTTTGTTTACCCCACCTATCGGCAATATAACCACCCAGCCACACGCCTAACGCATAAGCAGAGCCATTGATAATACCGAACGCAATGAGCAACTGCGTTATATCTAGCCCTGCAAAGGCACGTACATAATAATCGATGATCCATGTTGAAATGGCGTAGTTGCCGAACGAGCCAAAGGAAATACCTAACGCCATTCCCCACCACGTCGGAATCTTCAACAACGTTTTGAGTGAAGCTGAAACACTGGGCTTTTCAGCGTCATCCGTTTGTACTGACTCGGTGCGTTTTGGCTCTTTCACCGTAAACTTCAGCAAGAGCGCTAGTATTACGCCCGGTAACCCCACACTAATCATTACCGTACGCCAGTCAGCTGAACCGCCTTGTAAGAAAAATGCAGAAGCAAAGAATGCCAACATCACGCCAAACGGAATACCCAAGGAGTACACCGCCAATGCGCCAGCACGTTTTTCTTTAGGAAATAGGTCGGAAATAATACTGTGTGAAGGTGGGCTCCCCCCTGCTTCACCAATGCCCACACCAATTCTAGCCAGCGCCAGTTGGGTGTAGTTCATGGCAAGCCCAGAAGCAGCGGTAAACCCACTCCATAGGGTGAGCGAGATAGCAATGATATTCACGCGACTATAGCGATCGGCAAGCCACGCAATAGGAATGCCCACCACGGTATAAAGAATGGCGAAATATACCCCCTTCAACAAGCCTAACTGCGCGTCATCTAAACCCAAATCAGCTTTAATGAATGGAGAAAGAATGCCTATGATCTGTCTATCAATAAAATTAAATGCATAAACCAGCGTTAGTATCACTAACACATAATTTCTGTAGGCGCGGGACGTATCCGCTTTCTCTACTGGTGCCGTTTGAACCTGACTATGGGCCATATCATTCCCTTTAAATTCAATGAAAACTCAGTCTACGCGCCAGGTTAAAAGATTGACAACTTATTGTTACTTATTTGTAAATATAAAAAGGAATGTTAGCCTAGGCTTTCTGTTAGCTTGAGCTTAAGGTAGGATATCAGCACCCTTACTCATCAGACCAGACAAACACCATGACGGTAGACGAGCTTTTAACGCTTTCTTCATTAGAAGCACTTTCTGAAAATCAATGGAAAGTAGATAACCTCATCATTCCCAGTAATTGGGCGCAAGGGCGTACAGCATTCGGTGGTATTTCAGCAGGCATGGCGTACAGCGCTATTCGTCAAAAAGTCAGTGAAGAACGCGTACTGCGTTCATTTACCACTAACTTTGTAGGTCCACTTTCGCCGGATACGCCATTTTCAATTGAAGTAACTTTATTGCGTGAGGGCAAAAACGTATCTCAATATACCGCTCATGCAAAGCAAAATGGTAAAAGCTGCGTGTTCGTGCAAGCCTGCTTTGGTATTGGCAGAAAATCGGGCATTAAAGTAGAAAACCAAGACACCCATGACATGCCTACGCCCACCAAAGGCAAGTTCATCCCGCAAATTCCAAAGGTCACCCCTAAGTTTTTGCGTCATTTCGATTTAGCCATCGATAAGGGAGGCATTCCCTTCACCCGCAAAAAGACCAGCGTTTACCACGGGCACATGCGTTTTAAAAAGCCACCGGCGAAGATCACAGATGCACACATCATTACCATGATTGATGCTTGGCCGCCCACGCTGTTACAAATGATGAAGTTGCCTGCTCCAGCAAGTACCGTTAGTTGGAATTTGGAATTTATCCACCCGCATAAGCAGGTAGACCCTACAGACTGGTTTGCTTACCAAGCGCATACCCGTCAGGCAGAAGATGGCTATGGGCATACTGAAGCCACTATTTGGGATAAAGACAACGAAGTTGTTGCCATAAGCCGCCAGACCGTGGCAATTTTTGATTAGTTAGAACGTAATTTTTGAACGAGATGCTTGTCTAGAAAGGCATTAATAGTAGATAGTAAAAAGGGGCGTACTGCATAAATGCAGTACGCCCCTTTTTCGTTAATAAAGCATAAACGCGTTAGGGTTGAACAGGGAAATAACTGAAATACACTGCAAGTTGGTAATATCCAATGCATCTTCTAAATCGTCGCGATTAAGCGATAGGCTCTCGTGCAATTCGGGTTTTAAGTTATTGTAGCTAGGATAAATTTCTGAATTCACGTTATCTAAAGCCAAAACGTATGACAACTGCAAGATTTGCTCTTCCACATCAGAAGTGGTGTTTTTGTCGCCGTGTATATTTGCAATAGGCTTATAGATTGTTTCAGGGATACCCCACTCTTTGATGATCCCCGCAGACACGTTCGTAAATGTGTAGCCCAAAACACCAGCCTGTAATTCAGCAGGACTAACTCTTGCGTTGAACGCCTGACAACGTTTCGCGCTATCTGGCAACATGTCTACGACGACCAGCTCACCAATATTATGCAGTAAGCCCGCAACAAATAAGCGTTCCGGCTCTCTGATATTTCGCATTTCAGCAAAATACTTTGCTAACAGACCGCAAGAGACACTTTGCTCCCAAAATTTATCTAAGTCGATAACTTGGCCATCTATTTCTTTGAACGCTTGGCTAACACCAAATGCAAGTGCTAGATCGTACGTAGAGCGCGTACCCACTACTTGTAGCGCTTTAGTAATAGTATCTATTTTATTTGGAAAACGGTACAAGGCCGAATTCGCCACTCTTAATAGCTGTGTTGCTAACGAAGGGTCAAAAGAGATGATGTCTGCAATATCGTCAATATTAGATGCTCCATCATCCATGCACGCTTTTAAACGCGTTACCGAGTCGGGCAGCACAAACAACGTACTCGCGTTACTGATAATATCTTGTAGGGTCATTTAGGTGTACGCTCCTGATATAACCTACTCTATTTAGAAGAGGGTATCTCGCAATCAAGTCTTAAAATAAAACGGTAACTATAAAACATGATTAGCTTTTTCACTACTAGCTACATTATAGCGCGATTATTTAGCCTAGCTAATTAGAATTCATTATCTTTCGTATAGTATGCGATAAATTACATTACATTTTATTCAGTCCCAATAGGGGTTCCCCCTTAAAAGCAGAAGGTTTTAAGCACTTTTATTCGCGATAGAGTTTCATTTTCTTTATTTCCTGCTGTGCTACTATTTCGCGCTTTACACATTTAAGCACAGGTAATCATGTTACAAGGCATGTCAGAAGGAATGTCAGAAGGAATGTCACAAGGCATAATGCAGGTTGTAGTCATTGGCTACGTGTGGCCTGAACCCAATTCCTCCGCCGCTGGTCAAAATATGCTGGCCTTAATTAATCAGTTTCTAAGCTACGGCCATAACGTTACTTTTATGACCGCGGCAACAGACAGTATTCATAAAACTGACCTAGATAATATAGGTGTAAGTAGTGAAGCAGTTGCACTTAATTGCAGCAGCTTTAATGAACGAATTGAGAAACTGTCGCCTAACGTGGTTATTTTCGACAGATATATGACCGAAGAGCAATTTTCTTGGCGAGTAAAAGACGCCTGTCCTTCTGCCATTCGCATTTTAAACACCGAAGACCTGCACAGTTTGCGACAAGCTAGGCACGATGCCGTTAAAGCACACGATAATGCACTGCGGGCATCCAAAGAAACTGCATCCTCTCCTATTGTGGCGCACATTGCCAACGCCGCGAAAGAAGCTGACTACAATACGCCTTTAGCTCAGCGGGAAATTGCTGCTATTTTACGCTGCGACCTTACGTTGGTCATTTCTCGTACCGAGTACGCACTGCTTACCGATTATTACCACGTTCCCGCAAAACAGCTTTATTACCATCCGCTTAACCTCGCGACAGTAACTGACAAGGCACCAGATTTTCAAAAACGCACCGACATAGTCACTATTGGCAATTTTCGACATGCGCCAAATTGGGATGCCGTCTTGCAGCTAAAGCAAACCGTTTGGCCTGCTATTAGAAAGGTGCTCCCTCAAGCAAATTTACATATTTATGGGGCCTACCCACCTAAAAAGGCAACGCAATTACATAGCCCCAAAACTGGATTTTACGTAGATGGCTGGGCTGAAAATGCACACGATGTGATTGCTAACGCTAAACTTCTTATAGCGCCGCTGCGCTTTGGTGCAGGTATTAAAGGCAAAATACTAGAAGCCATGCAATGTGGTACCCCTACCCTTACAACCTGGGTTGGCGCTGAAGGTATTGCTGAAAGTATTGCTGAAGAAATGTCCCCCATAACGCCATTGGCGGCAAGTTCTTCGTTGAAGAGTACAGAAGCAACAGAGAATAGTGCTACGCAGCCTGCATGGGGAGGCGCAATTTGCGATACCCCAGAAGACTTCGCGAAACACGCCGCTAGGTTTTATAACAGCGAAGAGAGTTGGTCGTCAGCAAGTAAGTTAGGGTTAGCCTTGTATCACGCTTTTGAAAATGACAAAGAGAGTGAAACCTTGGCAGAACGAGTTGCCATTATAGCTTCAGATGTAAATGCCCATCGCAAGACCTTGTTTTTACAAGGGCTGCTATGGCATCAAACCTTGAATGCGAGTAAATACATGTCGCAGTGGATTGAAGCTAAAAACCAAAACTTATAGCGTATTTAAGCGGCGCAATACACTTAAAATACCATTGCCTCTAGATTGGCTTAAATGGCGCTGCAAATTACACGCGTTCATGTATTGCTCAAAATCGTACGCCTTTCTTTGTTCATCTGAAAGGCTATTTGCTTTTTCTAGTAGTACCGCCAGTACGCCTCGAATAATCTTACTGGGTGAATAGGCGGCAATAACAAGGTCGCCCGAGGGCTGTGAAGGTGTGCACGCTACCCACACTTTACTTTCACAACCCGGTACCAATGAGTCTTCAGTGCGTGCCGACTCAGGTAAAGTCAACAACTGCTTGCCAGCCAGCATTATGGCGCGAGTGGCGCCATCCCAGCCTTTTGCCGTAGCCACGGTTTGCCCCAAAGGCAACAATTGGGTAGATTCTGTCATCGTTATGAGGTTACAGCGTGGTTGTTCATATCAACGTTTTCAGAAAACTGAGCCCAACAGCTAGGCACTAGCATCTGCACTAAATTCTGCGCTTAACTCTTCTGCCGTCATCACTAAATTTTCAGCATCGGCAGAGGTAGGAAACATAACCAATTCCACCCCATTTTTAGTTAAACCAGGTAACCACGTTTCGGTAAACTCATCAAATGGCACTGCCACACACGTACCTGTAATTTGATTCTCGTCCAACCACGCCTGCGCTAAGTTATTGTGAGGAAAAACGGGTAGTCGAGTGATTTCGTTGTCTTCCAGCATGACAAAGCCTTCTGTACCTTGGATTAGCCAAATTTCTTTCGCTTTGGGTACGTAGCTGATCACTAGCATTTGTCGGTCTTCAGCAGACAAATTTTTAGCTTGCGCTAGCACAGTATCATTCAGGGTGGCTGTTACAGTATCTGGAAACACAAAAATTACCTTATATTTAAGAGGCGCCGATAAGAGGCGCTAAGTATACCCTTTGCAGGCTTCTCCGCCAAATAGCAAAGCCTCTTTAATCTTGTAAATTCAAGTTGAAAACATTCCCTACGGCTAATATTATTACGAGCAGTTTTGTGTAGTGTTGCCTAAGTCTTAAGCTGAGGGTTCAAAACGCACTCCACATGCTTCTTGTATGTTAGCAATCTGCATTTCATGGTAGTACATTACATCTGCCTTTCTTTCAAAAAACGCAAAGCTTAAAACTTCATGCAGAACTTATTTAGCGACCTAAAAGCAAAAACTTACAACAAACATGACGAGCTAGAACAAAGCACGCCTTTTGCGCTTTTTCATAATATGGTGGGGTGTAACGACAGTGAAGCTCATGAAGCTCACCGGGGAAATTACCTTAATGTGCTTTGCGTTATGCGAGAATTCCACCAACGTTGCACGTTAGTCATTAACGATGCGACTGAGAAATACCCTACCCTTCAGGCTTTAGCAAATCAGTTTGAAACCCAAGCAGTGATAACGGCGCTTGATAACGACTTAGCAGAGCTAAATTCATTCAGCGCCCAGTGTACTAGTGAATTACAAAGCGTTGACTTACCTAATTTTCAAACACTGCTTTCGGCTACTATTTCAGCGATGTATGTGTGGCTAGGATCATCGATGGGCGCCAATATTATTAGCCGTAGGCTTGAAAAGTCAGACTACGGTTTCCCTACGCATTACTATCAATCCATGGCAAAACAGGCCAAAGCTTGGCCCGAATTTAAGCAAGAAGTAGTACGGTTACTACCCCTAATAATTGAAGGGGCGGATGTTGCGAGCCAGGCAGGAAGCCAGGTTGATAGACAGGTTGATAGACAGGTTGAGAGTCGGGTTGAGAGCCAAAACAGTGAAACGTTAAGCGTTGCTATTATTAATGATGCCAACCTTTGGTTTGATCATCTTATTTTGCTAGGAAAAAGTACAAATTTGCCACCACAAACATTAAGTTAAACCCAGCATTCTGTTAATATTCATTAATTCGTTTTTTTAAGAAGTTCTTATGAAAGTAATCTCATTTAATATCAATGGCATTCGCGCCCGCCTTCACCAACTTCAAGCATTAATAGATGCACATCAGCCTGACATTATTGGCCTACAGGAAATAAAAGTTCATAACGAACAGTTTCCTGTTGAAGCAGTTGAAGCGATGGGTTATCACGTTTATTTTCATGGTCAAAAGAGTCACTACGGTGTGGCTTTTTTAGCGAAAAAAGAGCCTGAATCTGTGCTTATGGGTTTCCCTACTGATGAAGAAGATGCGCAGCGTCGCATGATCATATTGAAAACCACTGACAACGACGGCCAGCCAGTAACCGTATTAAATGGTTACTTCCCACAAGGCGAAAACGAAAAGCACGAAACTAAATACCCAGCAAAACGTAAGTTCTATAAAGATCTAATGACTTATCTAGACACCCACCATACTCCTGATGAAAATGTCATTGTGATGGGCGATGTGAACATCTCACATACCGATTCAGATATTGGCATTGGCGAAGAGAATAAAAAACGTTGGTTGCGTACGGGCAAATGTAGCTTTTTACCCGAAGAAAGAGTGTGGTTGAACACATTGATGGATTGGGGTTTTGAAGACAGCTTTAGAACCTTGAACCCTGACACTACCGACAGGTATTCGTGGTTCGATTATCGTTCAAAAGGTTTTAATGATAATCGTGGTCTTCGTATTGATCTTATTCTGGCTACCCCTTCTATGCACAAACGATTGAGTGATGCCGGAATAGACTATGAACTTCGCGGCATTGAAAAGCCGTCAGATCATGCGCCTATTTGGGCTACTTACAGTAAATAAGAAATCGACAGTAGATAAATAACGGAGAGTACGTGACAACGCTACAGTGGCTTGGCCTAGCTTTATATTGTTTAACCCTAGTTGGCGTTATTAAACAAATTTCTGTTGTAGGCCTAATGGGTGATAAACACCAACAGCACCTGTTGTTTGGTAGCGCTGCCGCGTTGTTCGCTTTTTGGATCTTCAAAGTGGGAATTTTTGAAGGGCTAGACGTACATTTTGTAGGTTTGAGTGTGGTCACACTTATGCTCGGGTTTCGTTACGCCATTCTGGCCGGCACCCTCGCGTTATTAGGTGCTACCGCCGCTGGTTTTGCACAGTGGCACACCATAGGTGTAAATGGCGTATTAGGGATTATGCTGCCTGTCGCGGTAACCTACTTGGTATATTTAGTGTCTTTTCACCATTTACCCCGCCAGCTGTTCGTTTATATTTTTGTGTGCGCTTTCTTTCCAGGCGCACTCAGCATTGCTCTTAAAACCGGCGCACTTGCGGGTTATTACTTCATTGAAGGCACTTATACGTGGGATGTTATTTACGATAATTTTGTACTTCTCATTCCACTTTTAGTCTTTCCAGAAGCCTTACTCAACGGAATGGCCATCACCTTACTTGTTATCTATCAACCCACTTGGGTTTACACCTTCCACGATAAGTTTTATTTCGATAACTAAACAAGACACCCACCATTTGCACTCTACTAAATTACATGGACTCCCACCTTTATACCTTGATGAATTATCTGGACACCCACCCTAATTCATAAACTCCTTACGGAGACACCCATGTTTTTTCAAAACCAGATTTATGAAGACACCCACGTTTGCAGCCTTAAATATAACCAAGAGCATCCACCTTATAGTGATAAGCATAAAGATGGGTGTCTTGATAAGAGAATGTCGAAATAACGTGGGTGTCTTGATAAGAGAATGCCGAAATAACGTGGGTGTCTTGATAAGAGAATGCCGAAATAACGTGGGTGTCTTGATAAGAGAATGCCGAAATAACGTGGGTGTCTTGATAAATCTAGGCACAAAAAAACCGCCTGATTGGCGGTTTTAATATGGGTGTCTTTGTAAAAGCTAGCGTGTTGCGCTTACTTTTTGTCGAATAAGATATCCATAACGTCGGCTAGTTCGCCTTTGCCTTCACGAATTTCTTCTTCGCTTAACCCAGCGATTTCGTGTGGGAACACTAACCACTCGTCACTTTCGTTTACGTAGTAATCAGGCACAATATCAGTTGTGTTGTTCTGAGGCTTGTACCATGGACATGCAATACGAATGTCTTTTGGCATATTCAAACGCATCAATTTGCGAATTTGCTGAATAAGCGCATCTACACTGCGGCCCGAATCGAAAACATCATCAACAATAAGTAGCTTATGTTCTGCGTCTGCGTTTTCCACCAAGTAGTGTAAACCGTGAACACGAATTTCTTTAGATTGCTTATTAATGCCATAGTAAGAAGAAGTACGCACCGCAATGTGGTCGGTAGAATAGTCTTTAAACTCAAAAAATTCTTGTACCGCTATGCCGATAGGTGCACCACCGCGCCAAATACCAATGATGAAATCGGGGCGAAACCCGTCATCATACACCTTTGCTGCTAAACGAAAGGAATCCTGAAGCAACGCTTGCGAGGTGATAAAATTCTTGTTCATGACGTCTCACTGGCCGAAATTTAAAGACCGCGATTATAGTGAATTTTGCCGCAATTTGCACGGCAATTTCACTAACTTATTCGTTTTGAAGTGCTTGCGAAGGTTGGGTTTTCATGGCACGCCTAGCAGGGTAAATACTCGCTACAATACAAAGCAACAATGAAAACAGGGTCACAAAAACTATTTGCAGCCAGTGCATATCAATCGGTAACCCCTGCCCATCTGACGACAACGCAATAGGCACATTCAGTAAACTCATGACGGGGTTTAGTAGTAAAGTAATCACCACACCAGCCACCAATCCAATACCCGCGCCTTTCACGCCATTAAACAATCCGTTTAAAACAAATACCGTCATAATGGTGATTGGTAGCATGCCTTGGGTTTGCAGTACTGCAATGTCGCCTTGTTTTTCAGACACCACCATCACTAACGATGAAACCAAATTAAACGCTGCCACGGCTATAATCAATAGCAGCATTAAGAACATCATATTCTTTTCCATTTTTACAGCATCGAACAAAGGGCCTTGGCGCTCGCGCCATGTGCGTACAGGCAAATCAGCCTCAACAATAGGCTTTAGCGTGTCTTGATACAAAAAAGCATCGTCTAAAAATAATCGAGTAGCCGTATTCTTACCCGATACATCTCGCAGTAAACGATTCACATCATCAAGCTGCATATAAATAACTTTGTCATCCATTTGCGAGCCCATATCGAATACACCCGAAATAGTGACCAACCGTTGGCTTGGCATTCTACCAAATGGTGTGTAAACACTAGCGCCAGCCACCATCACCCGAAGTTTGTCGCCAGCCCGCACATTTAATTGAATAGAAAGGGCTCGGCCAATAATAGCGTTATAGCTACCTGCCGTTAAACTTGCAAAATCGCCCTGCTGCATTTCGTGAGCAACCATGGTGTGCTGCACCATGCTGTCTGCTTGCACACCATGTAATTGTACACCACGTAAATCGGAACGAGATTGCACTACCGCTTCAGCTTCTCTAAACGGCATGCTTGCTACCACATTGGGCAAGCACATTACAAAGCTATCTTCAACAGGCGCATTAATTTCAATATGCGGCACAATACCCAAAATGCGCTGTTTTAACTGTGCTTCAAAGCCGTTCATTACTGACAGCACAATAATAAGCGCCGTTAGGCCAAGGGCAATACCGGCTACTGAAAAGCGATTGATAAAGGAAACAAAGCTATTTTGGCTAGACGACTGCGCTGGGCCAGATTTCGCATACCGATAAGCAATAAAAGCGGGAAGAGGAAAGTACATAATGCGCGCTTAGTCCAAAGGTGTGATGACGGGGCAATCTCAAAATAGTAAAGTGCGTATACTACGTGTAAGCTACTGGCCGTACAAGATAAGTGGCGGGAGATATGATGGAAAACCTAAGCCTAGAAGAAAAAAAAGCCCAGTTCGATGAGTATTTCTCTATTCAGCACAACGTTAACATTAACGTGAAGCCACTTGCTGAAAGTGAATCCGTACCTTCTGAAGCGGGTTTAGAGCAAGCCATGCCCTATGCATTTCGCGTAGCGAGCGAAATGGCCAGCATTGAAGCTCAAGCACTTCGCCCGTTGCGCCATTTAAGCGACCATGCTGAATCGTTGGCGGAATACTTAAACCACCAAGCTCGTAAAATAGATTTGATGATGTCATTTATTTTGCACCAGCAAGATGAACCAGATCATCGTTTTAGCACAATAAAGCTCGGTGGCGGGGGCGTAATTATTAAAAGCTCAACCGCCATGAACATCGGCAGCCAAGCTGAACTCAAATTATTTCTTGATACTGAAGCGGCCGCTATATTTTGCTACGGGGAAGTTATTACTTGCGAGAACGTCGAGGATGACTACCATATAGCTTTTGTTTTCAATAGCATCCGAGAGCAAGATCAAGAATTACTTGTTCGAGCCAGCTTGCATTTGCAAACGCAGCAACTTAAAAAGCGCGCGCAAGACAAGGCTTCCGGAGCCTGACGCTATAATAAAAGTCAGAGAATAAAAGCCGGAAAACCAAAGCTCGAATACAAAAGCCCAGCAACACACTTAAACCGAATAAGTAGTTTATAGGACGACATGACAGCAACTCTTTTATCTTTGCCTTTGCCGACCCAGAAAAAATCCGCCTCTGTGCAAGACCACAAGCAATGGGGTCAGTTACAAGGCAGCAGCGCCGCACTGTGCATTACTCAAGCACAAGCCCAATACAATGGCCCTATTGTGCTGGTGACCGCCGACACTCCATCGGCGCTAAAACTAGAAAAAGAGCTGGCGTTCTTTATGCCTGGCGGCGCCTCTGGTGATAAAAGCGGTGAAACCAACGTACCTATTACAGTGTTCCCCGATTGGGAAACCCTGCCCTACGATTCGTTTTCGCCGCATCAAGATATTGTCTCGCAGCGCTTAGAAACCTTGTACCGCTTCACCCAGCAGGTAAATGGCATTTTCATTGTGCCAGTAAACACGTTAATGCAACGTTTGGCACCTACCGATTACCTCGCTAAGTACCTGTTGATGCTGAACAAGGGAGACACCCTTGATAGAGACCAATTCAGACGCAACTTAGAACAAGCGGGCTATTTGCACGTTAGCCAGGTGATGAGCCACAGTGAATTTTCGGTGCGCGGTAGTATTATAGATTTATTCCCCATGGGCAGCGACAAGCCATTTCGCATTGATTTGTTCGATGACGAAGTAGACTCAATTCGCTTTTTCGATACCGAAACCCAACGCTCTGGCGATGCGGTTGAAAAAATAAAGCTGCTACCAGCACGGGAATTCCCTACCGATAAAGAATCTATCACCCTTTTCCGTCAGCGCTTTTTAGAAAAGTTCAATGCCAACAACGCCTCAGAGTCGGTGTTTTCTCAAGTAACTAAAGGCACCATGCCTAGTGGTGTTGAATATTACTTGCCGTTGTTTTTTGATAAAACCGCTACCTTGTTCGATTACCTACACCCTAAAAGTGTGCTGTTGCTACACGGTGATGTTCAAGATGCTAGCGAGTTTTTCTGGGCAGACATTCAAGAGCGTTACGAACAGCACAGATACAACCCAGCAAGGCCATTGCTGCCACCTGAAGACTTATTCTTACCAATCAATACCTTGTTTGGTGAAATTAAACAGTGGCCGCGGGTAACTTTGACCAAAGACGTGATTGAAGAAAAGCCAGGCAGCTTTAACTTAGGCTGCGATAAGCTTGACGACATTGCTATTAACACCCAAAAGAAAGTACCGGCAGAACAATTAATTGCCACGGTGAACAATGCCAAAAAGCGCGGTGCCAAGGTACTGTTTTGCGCTGAAACCCAAGGCCGCCGTGAAGGGCTACTTACCGTTTTACAAAAGGCGGGTATCAAGCCTAAAGCGGCTGAATCGTTCAATACCTTTGTTAGTGCCAGCGACAACATCGGTATTACCGTGGGCATGGTTGAAAATAGCTTTAACTGGCGAAGTGACAGTGGCGAACTGCTATTTATCACCGAAACCGAGCTATTAGGTCATAAGGTAAGCCAACGCAGACGCCGAGACAAACGCTCCGCCACTGACGAAAGTGCCATTATTCGTAACTTGGCCGAGCTAACCACCGGCCAGCCCGTGGTACATTTAGATCATGGTGTAGGCCGTTATATTGGCATGCAAACTCTTGATGCTGGCGGTGTAACCACCGAATACTTATGCATTGAATACGCCAAACAAGCTAAGCTGTATGTGCCTGTAGCGTCGTTACACTTTATTTCTCGTTATACCGGCGGCGATGCCGATCATGCACCGCTTAACTCGTTAGGCTCTGATGCATGGAGCAAAGCAAAACAAAAAGCGGCTGAAAAAGTACGCGACGTTGCCGCAGAACTGCTTGATGTATACGCCCGACGCGCCGCTAAACCCGGCTTTGCGTACAACATTGAATGGGACGAATATCAAAAGTTCGCCGACAGCTTCCCGTTTGAAGAAACGCCAGACCAAGCCCAAGCCATTGCTGCCGTTATTCACGACATGGGCAGCCCGCACGCAATGGATAGACTGGTATGTGGCGACGTAGGCTTCGGTAAAACAGAAGTGGCCATGCGCGCAGCATTTTTAGCTGCAAACCAAGGCAAACAAGTCGCTATTTTGGTGCCCACCACCCTACTTGCCCAACAGCATCACGAAAACTTTAAAGATCGCTTTGCCGCATGGCCGTTTGAAATTGAAGTGATGAGCCGCTTTATTAGCGCCAAGGGCCAGAAAGAAACCATGCAGCGCCTTAGCGAAGGCAAAGTAGACATTGTAGTAGGTACGCACAAGCTATTGTCGAACGATATTAAATTCAAAGATTTAGGCTTGCTGATCATCGATGAAGAGCACCGTTTCGGGGTTCGCCAAAAAGAGAAGCTAAAATCGCTGCGTGCCGACGTAGATATTCTTACCCTTACCGCTACGCCAATTCCTCGAACGTTGAATATGGCCATGTCGGGCATGCGTGATTTATCGATAATCGCCACTGCGCCAGCAAGACGCTTATCGATTAAAACCTTTGTGCAGCAACGTAACAAGGCCACTATTCGCGAAGCGATAATGCGGGAAATTTTACGTGGTGGGCAGGTTTATTTCCTTCATAACGAAGTAGATACCATTGCCAGAACCGCTGAAGAAATTGCCGAAATTGTACCTGAAGCACGAATTGCCATGGGCCACGGCCAAATGCGCGAACGTGAACTAGAAGGTGTGATGAGCGACTTCTACCACCAGCGCTACAACGTGTTGGTATGTACCACCATCATTGAAACCGGCATTGATGTGCCAAGCGCCAATACCATTATTATGGACAGAGCCGATCATTTAGGCCTTGCCCAATTGCACCAATTGCGTGGCCGTGTGGGTCGTTCACACCACCAGGCTTACGCGTACTTGCTTACTCCGCACCCTAAACGCATGACCAAAGATGCGGCGAAGCGATTAGACGCCATATCGAAATTGGAAGACTTGGGTGCAGGCTTTGCGCTAGCCACCCACGACCTTGAAATTCGTGGTGCAGGTGAATTATTAGGCGACGACCAATCTGGGCAAATTGCCAGCATAGGTTTCAGCCTTTACATGGACATGCTAGATAGAGCGGTTACATCGCTGAAAGAAGGTAAAGAACCTTCGCTAGACGATGCCATGGCAGGGCACACCGAAGTAGAGCTTCGCATTCCTGCCCTACTGCCAGATGACTATATTGCCGATGTAAACACCAGGCTTTCGCTATACAAGCGTTTAGCCAGCTGTAAAAACCAAGACGACATAGACGAATTCCAAGTAGAATGTATCGACCGCTTTGGTTTATTACCAGAACCGGCGAAAAACTTAGTAGAAGTAGCGGAAATAAAAATAAAAGCAGAAGCCATAGGCGTGCTTAAAGTAGACTTGTCATCACAAGGCGGTACCATAGAGTTTACAGATACCACCAAGGTTGACCCTGGCTATATTATTAAGCTGGTACAAACCAAGCCAAATACCTTCAAATTTGAAGGCAGCCAGAAACTACGATTAGTAAAACAGACTGATACTGCAAAAGCGCGTATTGCGTTTATTAGCGATATCATTGCCGACCTTGCAAAGGAGTCGCGATAACATGAGGTTTTTTCGTTGGAGCCCACTACTTGCTGTATTGGCTTCTACCCCGTTGTTGGCAAATGACGACTGGTGGTTCGATGTTGAAGTTATTGTTTTTGAAAGAAAGGTGGCAATGTCTGCCCTTGAAGAACAGTTCGATTTAGCTGATTCATTAGCCGTTCCGGCTACCGATGCCGATGTAATAGGCGCGGTTATTACCCCCGACATTAGCATGCTAAAGCAAGGCATTGCGGTTTGTGGTGAAACCAATGCGCTTGAGTGGCCAGAATTCGATTATTTTGCCAGCGCCTCAAGTGAAACGGATGCGCAAGCAACAAACCAGGCATCGAAAGTAATATCTAAAGAAGCCGATTCATATCAACTTCAGTCTACTCAAACTAATTTTGCTAATGAGCTAGGTTCCCCTTCATTAGTGGGCACCCAAGCTTCAACCGACACGTTATCAAATGACGATTTATCAGATAACGGCTTATCGGCAGAAGAAATAGCCGGCTATTGGACTGAGTTTCTAGGTTTAGATGAAACAGAAACCGTTACGGTACCTAACCAGCGGTATTGCGTAGTGCAAAAGCCTTGGTTGAGCTATTACGACAGTAAATGGCATATTCATCGACCAGACAACCGCTTACCAGCACCTAAAGAGCTGCCCATTACCCCTGAAGGTAGCGATTGGCCATACGCTAGCCATGCCCATTTATTAACGAAGAACGCACAAGAAATGGCGTCGTTATCGCGCCAAATTAGACAAAACCGCGATCTCACTCGCTTATTACATGTTACTTGGCGTCAGCCTGTAAAATTCGGTAAAGATAAAGCTTTCAACGTTCGCCTTTTTGCTGGCAACAACTTTTCAGATGAGTTTGACCAAGACGGCGTTCAGCGCCCGCCGCAGCCACCACTACGCTTTGGCAACACTGCGTCAATCTCTGGCAGTTCTGGTTCAAACAGCTTTGATGAAAACAGCTCTGGTTCAAACAGCTCTGGTTCCAGCAGCTTCGATGAAAACAGCTATCAAAATTTAGAAGATAAAATCCAAAGTCTAGACGTTACAACCAGTGGCACCAGTAGCGTTAGTGCTACTGGCGAGTTAAATGAAAACCAAGGTAACAGCCAGCCATTTGGGCTGAATGCCACCAGCACTGAAACTATAACAAGCGACTTCTTTTACGATTTAGATGCGCGGCTTGCTAGTCCAGCACCCATCTTATTTAAAGATTTACTAGCGTTAGATAACGCCGATGTTATCGACGACGCTGACGAAAGTAATATAAGCGCAGCATTTCGTGCGCCTATTTGGAAAGTAGACGGCAACATGAAAGTATTTTTGAAATACATAAACCGTGTGCCTTATTTGCATATCGATAGCGAGCTTTTCTATCGCCAACCTATTCCTGTTAAAGGGCAAGCGGCAGCCAGCTCATCAAGCTCTATGAGTAGCAAAAGCAGCAATGTTTCCGCCAGCGCTACGCCAGAATATCAATTGGTATCACTACCCTTTAGCGAACAGCGCCGGGTAATCAGCAACCAGCTTCATTACTTTGATCACCCCTTATTTGGCATGGTGGTTCAAATTCGTCGTTACAAACGCCCAAGCGCACCTGAAGAGTAAGAACAAGGATTAATACCAGCATGAAAATTTATACCCGCTCGGGCGACAAAGGCAGTACGCAAATATATGCCGATAAGCCAGTAAGAGTAGAAAAAGATGATGCGGTAGTACAAAGCTACGGTGATATCGATGAACTTAACAGCCACTTAGGGCTATTGGCTTCCATGGTAGCCGTGCAGTTGAAAGAAGACATTTACACTATTCAGCGCAACTTGTTTCAAGCAGGCTTTGCTATTTCAGCCAGCTCTACTCTTACGCAAGATGATGTGGTTAAGCTGGAAAGTGATATTGATAAAATGACAGCCACTTTGGGCCCCCAAACCACGTTTGTACTGCCTGGTGGCAGCAAAGCGGCTGCACAAAGCCATGTATGTCGTGCAGTGTGCAGACGTGCAGAACGAGCCGTTATAGTGCTAACCAAGCACTACGATGTACCCGCCGTAGTGCCTGCTTACTTAAACAGGCTGTCTGATTACTTATTTACCTTCGCCCGCTTTTTAAATGCCGAAGCAGGGTTCGATGAAGTCGCCGTTTAATTGCGGCTTAAGTGTCTAGCCGCACACTTTGCGGCTTATGCAATACGGTTTAAAACCGACCTACTAAATGTTAACTCATCCATGCCTTGCACGGCTAAGAAGCTAAGTTCGCGTTAATAGCACACCAGCGGTAACCACAAACGCCACAATAATATTTAGTACTACGCCCTCGCGCACCATGGTTTTCACCGTAAGTTCACCACTGCTATACACAATGGCGTTGACGGGTGTTGCCACCGGCATCATAAACGCGCAGCTTGCACTAATGGCTGCTGGCATCATGAGAATAAGCGGGTCTACATCTATAGCCACCGCCGCGCTGGCTAAAATGGGCATTAATAAGGTAGCAGTAGCCGTATTTGATGTAATTTCTGTTACAAAGCTTACCGACAAGCACAGCACTAACACCAATAAGAACAAGGGTAACACCGCTAAGCCCGTTAATCCCTGCCCTAGTAATTCACTTAAGCCCGACGCAGTAAACGCTTGGGCCAAACAAATGCCCCCAGCAAACACCAACAGCATTCCCCATGGAATTTGCTGCGCGGTATTCCAGTCAAGTAAGCAACCTTGTTTGCTGCCAGAAGGAGTAACTTCACGCTCGCCATTGGGAATAATACACATTAGCACCACACCCGCTAACGCAATGGTGCTGTCTCCCACGAAGTCCATACCGAACCACGCTGTCCAATAAGGCCTAAATACCCACGCCATCGCCACTAAAGTAAAGACTAACAGCACCCGTGCTTCTGCGCTTCGCCAAGGGCCAACATCGGGAAGCCCACCGGTTTTCACTCCCTTTAAATGCCGAGTTAACCACAATGCCATTAAGGGCAATGCTACCAATACAATAGGCACTCCGGTTTTCATCCAGTCAATAAAACTAATTTCTGTGCCCGTAGTTTGCTGATACACACTCATAAAAATAATATTGGGTGGCGTACCAATAGGAGTACCTACACCGCCCACACTAGCAGCGTAAGCAATACCCAGTAACACGGCGACACCCAGCTTAGGCGAATTAGATGCATGAATAATGGCAAGGGCAATAGGAAGCAGCATAAGTGTGGTGGCGGTATTTGAAATCCACATGCTTAATATGGCAGAGGTAAACATAAAGCCGAATACCAGCCTGCGGGCACTGTTTGCACCGGTTAGCTGAATAAGGTACACCGCTAAACGTTTATGTACGCCAGATTTTTCTAGCGACTTAGACAACATAAACGCCCCCATCAGCAACAAGATAACGTGGTTACCTAATGCCGATGCGGCTTCTTGATAGCTAATAACCCCCGCCATAGGAAAGGCGAAGAAAGGAATGAGTGCGGGTAAAGCAATATGCAGCGCTTCGGTTACCCACAACATGGCCACCAGCACAGTAATGGCCGCACTAATGGCCATAATATGTGACAAGCCTGAAAACAACAGCACTCCATACAGAGCAACTGCGCTAACCAAGGATATTATTATTAGTTTCGGTTTAACCGGTTCCATAGCGCGACAACACCTTTAATGCGTTTTTATAAGCTGCACTGGCATGCACAGCTGGTTTGCGCCCGTAAAGTGAGGTTAAAGCCTCGAAAGAATCTGTTGAATGAGGCAGCGCATCTAAAATAGATTCTGCCCCTTTCGGGTTATTACATGCCAATACCATATGGCAACCTGCCGATAATGCAGCCATGGCACGATCGACATAATTGCCGGCAACACTGGCACCGTGCATAGACAGGTCATCAGAGAACACTGCACCGTTAAAACCCAAGTCTTGCTTTAATATTTTTTGTAACCAGTGCTCGGAAAAACCGGCTGGCTTGCTATCAACTTGAGAATAAATAACGTGCGCTGGCATTACGCCATCTAGCAACTGTTTAGAAATTAATCTTTCAAAAACAACCATATCAGTTTGTTTAATTTCTTCAAGCGGTCTTTCGTCTACAGGTAATGCCACGTGAGAATCTGGGGCCACACTGCCATGCCCAGGAAAGTGCTTTCCAATGGCTGGCATATTGGCAACCTGTAAACCTTCAATTAGCGCCGAGGCTAAGGGGATCACCTTTTCTGCGGTTTCAGCGAAGGCTCTGTCGCCAATCACTTTCGATACCCCGTTGATATCAAGCACAGGGGCAAAACTAAAATCGATGTCTATCTGTTTTAGCTCATGAGCCATAATGGTACCGCAGGCTTTAGCCAGTTCTAGCGTGGCATCGTTGACTATTGTCTCTTCTACTTCTGGCTCTATTTCCGGTAAATCAGCCCAGTGAATATCTTTTCCTGCCGCTTTCGCCTGTACCAACCCCGATAACTTACCCATAGCAGGTAACTTGGTAAAACCTTCACGAAAGCGTTGAACCCTGCCCCCTTCGTGATCTACCGCTATTAATAAAGGCTTTTTGGCACTTTCTCGAATTTCTTTTACTAACTGAGTAAGTTGCTCGCAATCGTAATAATTACGGCTAAATAGTATGACGCCGCCCACCACAGGATGTGCTAATTTTTCTCTCTCTTCAGGCAATAAACGCTCTGCCTGACAATCAAGCATTAACGGGCCCATAGTGTTTCTCGCAAACGTGTCATAAAACATCACTTCAAATTTGTAGATAGTGTGGTTAGGATAGAGAAAAAAATGGAGTAATACACGTGTTAAATTGGATTAAGTGGTTGGTTTTAGGTGCAATTGCATTAGTCGTTTTAGCACTAGGTGGCGTGTATATGGCGTTGCACCTAAGTTTACCTACATTAGACGGCAATCATGCCACGTCTCGTATTACTGCGCCCGCTACCCTCGCCCGCGACAATATGGGCCATGCGGTAATAAATGCACAAGATAAATTCGATGCCGCATATGCCCTAGGCTTTGCCCACGGCCAAGACCGCTTCTTTCAAATGGACTTACAACGAAGAAGTGCATCGGGCCGCTTATCAGAATGGGTAGGCGATGTGGCGCTAGAGATAGATAAAAACGCCCGCTTTCACCAGTTTTCAAAACGCGCTGTAAAAGTTTTCGACAGCCTACCATTAACGCAAAAGCAATTGCTGGTAAGTTACTCGCATGGCGTAAATGCTGCGCTAGACGAATATACCGTGCCGCCCTTCGAATACATTGCAGCCGGGTTAACGCTATCACCTTGGCAACCCACCGACAGTATTTTGGTGGCCTACAGCATGTATTTAGATTTACAAGGCGGGCAAATTGAAATTGATTTAGCGCGCACCGCACTAAAAGAAACCTACGGCACGCCGATATATAACTTCATTACCCAGCCCAGCCGTTATCAAGCCGCTTTGGATGGCAGTGAGCTGGCGCTTTACCATGCCGACGTACCGCCTTATCCTTTATTACCAGAGCCTGAATTACCAGAGCCTGTATTACCAGAGCCTGCATTACCAGAGCCAGCTTCTTCTGATTCTATCCCGTCTGAGCCTAGCCCTTCTGAAATCAGCCCTTCTGAGTCTAGCGCTTCTGAGCAGGCCCCAAAACCTAGTGACGGCATTGGTGATTCGGTCCCCCCAATTACCGCTGAAACTGCGCTACAGTCATACAACGCTGAAGAGCTGCCCGATATAGGCAGCAATAACTGGGCGGTTACCGGAAACCTTACGGCAACAGGAAGCGGTTTACTGGCTAACGACATGCACCTAGGTTTGCGTGTACCTATTATTTGGTATCGCACACAGCTGAATTATAAAGACACGCCCCGAGCCCCCGTAAGCGAAGGGTATGATAGCCTTGCTGTATCAGGCATAAACTCATCAGTGGCTAACGTGTCGGTAACAGGGGTGTCACTGCCTGGATTACCTGGCGTAATAGTTGGTACGAACAACAAGGTAGCGTGGGGCTTCACGAATGCCAACCTAGATAACCTTGATTGGATAGCCCTTGCCGACGACACGCCTACCCATATGGTAGATGAAGTCATAGTAAGCAAAGAGGTATCGCATACCTATACTCTAGCGCTTAGCGAGTACGGCCCTGTAAAACTCGTTAATGGTAAGCGTTACGCATTAAACTGGGTGGCACATCATCCTTTTGCAGTAAACCTTACCATTGTTGATATGGGCACCGCGAATACCGTAGACGATGCTATTGCCGTAGGCAAAGAGATTGCCATTCCTACCCAAAACATGGTGATAGTCGATGATGCTGGTAGCGCTGCATGGTTACCCGGCGGCGCAGTAATGAACAGAGAGCAAGCTTCGTTTACCGCCATTGACGAAAGTACCGTTGCACCAATAGCCCCCTCACGCACGACTAACCTTCCGGTAGTAAAAAACCCAAGCAGCAACAGAATATGGACCGCCAATGCGCGGGTAATTTCCGCCAATGACATAGCAAGACTGGGTGATGGTGGTTATGCCCTTGGTGCCAGAGGCCAGCAAATAAGAGATCGCTTATTTGAAAAAGACTCTTTTAACGAAAACGATTTTTACGCCATTCAGTTAGATAACCACGCGCAATTTTTGCTGCCGTGGCAGCAGCTGCTATCGGGTTTGTTATTAAACGACAATATTGAATTTAAGGCCGACCTTGCCTATCTGCGTAAATGGGGTGAATGCGCGTGCGAAGACTCTGTAGGTTACACGCTAGTAAAGCATTTTCGTAAAGAGGTGGTAAGCCAACTGTTTGGTAAAATACTGTCTAGCATTGATGACCAAGGCGTACAAAGCCGTTCGTTACTTCGCGGCATCGAGCCTGCGGTATGGCAACTCATTCACACTCAGCCCGATAGCTGGCTGCCAGAAGGTACTGAATCTTTCGATGATCTACTGGTTGATGCCTATCGCCGCGCCAAACACACGCTATTAGATGAGCACTCCCCTATTGAAGCCAATATGGAAGACTTACGTTGGGGCAGTGTTAACGCGCTTACGGTAAAGCATCCGTTTGCCGCGCAAATTCCTTTTGTAGGGCATAAACTAAATATGGATACTGTTGAAGGCTTTGGGGATACTTATATGCCAGCCGTTCAATCATCGACGTTCGGCGCATCAGAACGCTTTTTTGTTAGCCCAGGGCATTTAGATGATGCCATTCTAACCCTGCCCGGCGCTCAATCAGGCCACCCGCTATCACCCTTTTTTAAAGCGGGCTTTAGCGACTACGCCACACAAGCCGCTACCCCGTTACTGCCAAGTGAACTTATTCACTTACGACAATGGTACCCAAAGGACGAAGGATAAAGGAAGAAGGATAACGCGATGACTCCTGCTATTACTCTGTTAAAGAAAAAGCGTATTGCGCATACTATTTTAAAGTACGACCACGACAGTAAGGCGCCCTCTTATGGATTAGAAGCCGCCGATAAGCTAGATCTTGACCCTAACACGGTATTTAAAACACTGATTGTAAGTGATGAAGCCAGTAAATTAGCCGTAGCCTTGGTGCCCGTAAACACCACGCTAAGCGAAAAAAAGCTGGCAAAGGTACTTGGGGTTAAAAAAATTACCATGGCACCTAGCGACACCGTGGTTGCCAGTACTGGCTATTTATTAGGTGGAGTAAGCCCATTAGGGCAGAAAAAACGCCTAGCAACCGTGTTGCATGAAAGCGCATTAGCACACGAAATGATTTACGTAAGTGCAGGTAAGCGGGGTTTAGAGCTAGAAATCCCCCCGCAATGCATCATTAACTTAACGCAAGCTAAGACTGCCCAGATTGCCGCCGACTAGCAAAGTAAAACAATAAGCTTATTGTTATACGCAATTGGTCAGAATAATTTTTTAACATCGCGGTAAAAGTTTTCATGAGAGCCAAGTGCTATCAATTCAAGTATTACAGTGCCATCTTCGTAGCTGTAACCGAGTAAGGTTAACTGTTTAACCATCTTGAACTTGTACACGCGAAGAAAGGCTAGGTCGCCTTTTTTTTGCTCTCCTAGTAGAGGATCGTCCATCAGTTCCTTTACAGCTTTATCCAAGTCTTTTTTCTGGTTCTGATGTAACTTCTTTACTGCTCTCTTGAAATTAGCTGTCTGTAAGACACTGGTAATCTTAGCCAAAATCGTAAGGCTCTAACTTTCCTGCCTCTTTTTCCGCTTTGGAAATAATTGCCTGTTTTACGAATTCGTATGGTAAATCAGGATTATCTTCCATCATTTCGCCTATCTTTGCCCAATGCTCAATCTGTTTTGGCATAGTTCGGTTTAATGCTTTTCCCATAATGGTCGCTTTCTCAACTAAATTCTGGTCTAGTCTTACGCTCGCTGTTGCCATAACATGCCTCCTAATAGTTCACCATCACATTGTAGCAATGCGCTACAATTGTAGCAAATTGCGCATAACAAACGCATTAACACTCGCTGCGCTTCGCTTGGTATTTTAGCCCGTTATGCGGGTGTTAATGACATTACGCTTATCGTTTATTTTTTAGGTCTACTTGCTTTGGGTTCAATTTCTTTGGCTTTACTTTTGATTTGATTGGGGCTCATCTATGGTCAGCGACAGCGAGTCACCTTCGGCACGTGCCAGCCAGCGTTGTTTAGCTTCGCCCAACGCCGCGTCACTTGGTGGGTTAGTGCCCGACAAAGCTTGTGCCATTTGAACAATAATCGCATCGCGCTTTTCAAGTAAAGCTTCGGTACGTTCGAACAAGTCGTACGCCTCTGGGTATTCGTCTTTTAAATTACCCATATCTTCTAGCGCATAATAACGCGCTTCAAACGCTTCGTTAAACAGCTGACGCTTAGCGTTAAACACTACATAATCATAGGCTTGCTGCGAATCTAAATATTCTATGTGAGTTTGCGCTAAGTGGCCTGCTTCAGCCACTACTTGCGCTTGTTCCATCCACTGATTAATGGCGTCTTTATCGCCGTTTTTAACCGCTTCTTTCACCCCAGCTTGCAAATCACTGGCGTGTAGAATTTCCATTAGGGTAATAACTGGAACTTGCGCCGACGCTTGATCGCGCTGATTAGTATCTTCTGCCAAATAAACAAACCAACCCGCAATGGCAAAAACAATACACGTGATAACAGCAACAATAATCAGAAGCGCTTTAGCCACACTTTCCTCCAGACAAAATGAAATGAAACGCAGCAACAAGGTTACTGGCTTTTAATAGGCAATACAAAAAAGAGCGAGTTACCCCGCTCTTTTATCAGTATTGTAACGACCGGTAGATTACTGGTCGATAGGCGAAGAGTTTTCTACGCGACTCTTCAATTTCTGACCCGGGCGGAACGTTACCACTCGGCGCGCTTTAATAGGAATGTCTTCACCGGTTTTAGGGTTCCGGCCCGGACGTTCGTTTTTATCACGCAAGTCAAAGTTGCCAAAACCTGACAGTTTTACTTGCTCACCAGCTTCTAAAGCGCCTTTTATCTCTTCGAAAAAAAGCTCTACCAGATCTTTAGCATCACGCTTGTTAATGCCTAACTTTTCGAATAGGTGTTCAGCCATCTCGGCTTTGGTCAATGCCATAGTTTACTCTCTTAACGCGGCCTCAAACTCAGATTCCAGACCTTTAACCACAGTATCTACAGCCTGCTGAATTTCAGCTTCTTCCAAGGTTTTTTCCGGATCTTGTAAGTGAAGTGACAAAGCAAGGCTCTTGTAACCAGGTTCAATTCCCTTGCCTTTGTACACGTCAAACAAGTTTAAGCCAACTAGTTGATTTACGCCAATTTCTTCTATGTAAGAAAGAATATTTCCTACACTCACTTCATCTTTCACCGTAATAGCAATATCACGGCGGTTCGATGGGAAGCGCGATACAGGCGCGGCAGACGGTAATTTACGTGCGACAACAGCTTCCACTTCAAGCTCGAACACAAATACCCGACCATTAACACCCAACAATTTTGTAAACTGTGGATGTATAGCACCAATATAGCCAACTTCTTCATCATTAAGCAAAATTTTTGCAGTCATACCCGGATGCAACGCACTATGCTGGGCACTTACAAAACTAAACTCACCGGTTTTACCCGTTAAGGCCAGTAATGCCTCTACATCTGCTTTTGCATCAAAGAAATCTACTGGGTTGTCGCCTAAGTCCCAGTGTTCTTCGTTACGACGCCCTGCTACTACACCACCAATAACCTGCTGTTGCAATACACCATTAGGCGTATCTTGTTGAGGAATAAAGCGTAATCCAGTTTCAAACAAACGTACTCTGCCCTGCTGACGCTTTTGGTTGTAAGCCGTTGCACCTAGTAACCCAGGCCACAAGCTAACACGCATCACAGACATGTCTGACGAAATAGGATGCGGCAATACCATGCTTTTCGCATCAGGAAATAGTGCACTTTGAATTTTAGGGTCGACAAACGAATATGTAATCGCTTCATTATAGCCACGGCTTAATAATAACGACTTCATGGTGTTAATCGGCAACACCGCTTCTTGAGAAGGCAACATAGACAATGCAGCGGTTGGCGCAACATGTGGAATGTTGTTATAGCCATACACACGCGCTACTTCTTCTATTAGGTCTTCTTCAATAGCAATGTCGAAACGATAGCTTGGCGCCTTCGCTTCCCAACCTTCATTGGTTTGGACAACGTCTAAACCAAGACGTTCAAGCATTTCAAGCACTTGAGCATCATCAATGGTTATACCCAACACGCGGGCTAAACGATCACGTCGTAATAAAACACTGGCCTGCTTAGGCAATTTGTCTTCTTCACAGGCTTCAACAACCGGCCCTGCTTCACCACCACAAATATCTAAGATAAGGGCAGTAGCACGCTCCATAGCGTTACGTTGAAGCTGTGAGTCTACGCCACGCTCGTAGCGGTGCGACGCATCGGTATGTAAACCATACTGACGTGCACGGCCCATAATGGCATCGCGGCTAAAGAACGCACTTTCTAGCAAAATATCTTTGGTTTCTGTGTTTACACCTGAATGTAAACCACCAAAAATACCCGCCATAGCAAGGGCTTTGTTGTCGTCGGCAATCACCAAAGTATCGTCGTTAAGCTTAGCTTCGGTTTCATCTAGCAACGTAAGGGTTTCACCCTTATTCGCCATACGCACGTTTACGCTGCCTTCAATAGCAGCAAGGTTAAACGCGTGCATAGGCTGGCCAAGCTCTAACAAGATAAAGTTGGTGACATCTACAATAGGGTCGATGCTACGAATACCACAGCGGCGAAGCTTTTCGCTTAACCATAGCGGCGTAGCGGCTGCTACATTAACGTTACGAAGCACACGACCTACATAACGTGGGCACGCTTCTGGCGCGCTTAAGTTAATAGCTATGCTATCGTCAATAGTGGCTGCCACAGGGCTAATAGCCGGCTCGCATACATCTAAGTTGTTCAACACGCCTACTTCGCGGGCAATACCACGAATACCCAAGCAGTCTGCTCGGTTAGGGGTTAAATCTACTTCAATAGAGGTATCGTCTAGGTCTAGGTATTCACGAATGTTCGTGCCTACTGGGGCATCGGCTGGCAATTCAATAATGCCGTCGTGATCGTCGCTAATGCCTAGCTCAGAAAAACTACACAACATACCCATAGAAGGTTCGCCGCGTAGTTTTGCTTTTTTAATTTTAAAGTTACCAGGCAGTACCGCGCCTACAACAGCAACGGCTACTTTAATGCCTTCACGGCAATTCGGGGCACCGCAAACAATGTCGCGAAGCTCACCGTCACCTACGTTTACTTTAGTAACACGTAATTTATCGGCATTCGGGTGCTGGCCACATTCAACCACCTCACCTACTAATACGCCGCTAAATTCGCCTGCAACAGGTTCAACACCATCAACTTCAAGGCCAGCCATGCTTAACTGTTCAGACAGTTCGTTAGCCGACAAAGCAGGGTTAACCCATTCTCTTAACCACTTTTCACTGAATTTCATGCTTACTCTCTGCCTTAGTTGAACTGTTTAAGGAAACGAAGATCGTTTTCAAAAAACGAACGCAAATCATTCACGCCATAGCGCAACATGGTTAAACGCTCTACGCCCATACCAAAGGCAAAGCCAGTGTATTCTTCAGGGTCGATGTTTACGGCCTTAAGTACATTTGGGTGCACCATTCCGCAACCTAATACTTCTAACCACTGACCGTTTTTACCCATTACATCTACTTCTGCTGAAGGCTCAGTAAACGGGAAGTAAGACGGACGAAAACGCACTTCAAGCGACTCTTCAAAGAAGTGATGCAAGAAGTCGTGCAATATACCTTTAAGGTCGGTAAAGCTAACGTTTTTGTCTACCATCAAGCCTTCAACCTGATGGAACATAGGCGTATGGGTTTGATCGTAATCGTTACGATAAACGCGCCCAGGTGAAATAATACGTAGCGGCGGCTGTTCAGCTTCCATAGTACGAATTTGAACACCCGATGTTTGGGTACGCAGCATCATGTCTGGATTAAAATAGAAGGTGTCGTGATCGGCACGCGCTGGGTGATTAGCCGGAATGTTCAAGGCATCGAAGTTATGAAAACCATCTTCAATTTCAGGGCCGGTTTTAACCGCAAAACCCAACTCGCCAAAGAACGATTCAATACGCGCAATGGTACGGCTAACCGGATGCAAGTTGCCCGGCGCTTCAGTACGGCCAGGTAACGTTACATCAATGGCTTCTTCAGCAAGCTTCTTGTTTAGCTCTTCACTGCGCAGGGCTTCGCCTTTTGCAGAAATAGCTTGTTGAATTTGCTGTTTGGCCACGTTAATTTTTTGACCAGCCGCTGGGCGCTCTTCGTTAGAAAGCTTCCCAAGCCCTTTAAGTAAGTCGGTAAGTTTACCTTTCTTACCCATGAATTCGACCCTAACTTGGTCTAGTGTGGCTGCATCTTGTGCAGCGTCAATCAGTTCTTTTGCCTGATTGATAATAGCGTCAAGCTCCATGTTTTCCTCAATTGACATGATGACTGGATAACCACGATGCGCTATGCATTGCCCTGTAATTAGGCTAAATCTTGTAATAGATTAAATCCGTAAAGGCTAAATATAGTGCGTTAAAGTGTGGCTTGCCTGAATAAAGGCGACAGTTTACACGACTGATAGACATAACCGCTACCCTATATGGCTGATATTGGCAGATTTTTGTACCAAGCTAGAATAAAAGTTGTTGAATGCGGGGTTACTTTGGTGGCAAACAAGACTTTAGGTAGTTTTTAGATTGGTTAAATAAACCATAGAACAAATTTCATACAAAGCTTATTATTAAAGCGCAGTATGGTTAAGCAGTACCAATTCCTACCCAAGCCTTAACTCGCATTGTGTAAAAAGGAGCTTTTATGCACACCAAGATATTAGCTGTACTCTTATTATTTACTTCCTACAACGCGCATTCCGCGTTCATGCAATTCAATTTCACAGGCTTAGTTTCTAGTGTTGAAAATTATGAAGCCACGTTTTTCGACGAAGCTACTTTACTTGGCCAGCCTGTAAGCGGTTCGTTCACATTAGATCTTTCTAACGAAGTAAGAGGCAGACTGGAAACCAGCTGGTACTGGTGGGGGCAAGTTGAGTCTGGATTACCCGTACTAACTTCCCAATTAAACCTGGGGAGTGAAACATACAGTCTTGCCAATCAAGGTATTTACAACGCATTTGAGGATGACTTCTTTCCTGAGGAGCACATTGAAATGTATAACGGGCCGTATTATGACGGCGGCCCTATTGGTGATGGCGAATATTTTAGCGATTTTGCTAGGTTTACAGAAACAACACCCCAGGGTGAAACAAACTTAACCTACGATTTAAGCATTTATTTCTTCGATTTAATTAATGACTTTCTGGTATTCAGCGAAGAAACTGAACTGTTCGACAAACAACCCGACTTCTCGCAATCGTTTTTCTGGGAAGATACAGATTTTACTGATGACAACCAACGAGGTTCAGGAACGTTTAACGTATACGAGAGCTTTTATCCTGATGTTGGCGGTTTTGAACGTAATATTGATTCAACGCTAGCGTTTACGCTGGCAAGTGTTAGTGCGGTAAGGGTGGATTCGCCAAGTACTTGGTTAATTATGATATTCTCTATGGGTATCCTTATAAGAAAACGAATAATTGTTAAATAGACTCCCCCAGAAAATGCTGCATCAAGCATGGACGTTTGCTGTCAAAATCCATAATAAAAAGGAAGTTTAGTGAAGAGAGTTTTGTTTGTTATAAATTCTATTGGGTATGGTGGCGCAGAAAGGGCACTGGTAAATTTATTGAGTAAACCTGCGTTCTACTCTGAGTTCGATGTACATGTTGCCCTTCTAGATGATGAGCCCATCGTTCGCGCTCTTCCTGATAATATCACGCTACATCAATTAGAAAGTAAAAGAGGTTTAGTTCGTAGCTTTATTAATTTAATGCGCCTTCAGCGCGAGTGTAAACCTGATTTATGCGTGAGTTTTCTGGTTAGGGCTAATGTCGTGAACGCTGCACTTAAATTGACTTCTAAAAACAGGAAGGTCGTTTTATGTGAACGCATGCATTTAAGTAGTCATCTAGACGGGCAGTTTAAAAACATGAAGCGGTTTTTGGCGGGTATATTGCCTAAATTGACCTATCGCCTTGCCGACGCTGTAATTGGCGTTTCAACTGGCGTAACAAGTGATCTTGTTGAAAACTTCAGCGTTCCAGCTACCAAAGCCACAACCATATTTAACCCCTACAATATTTCACAAATTGAAAAACATTCAAAAATGGAACCTGAATTTGAATTGCCTAGCTCTTTTGTTATTAGTACTGGAAGACTAACCCCAAGCAAAAACGTAAAAGGTCTGATAGATGCTTACTTGGCATCGAACGAGAGCGCTCCCCTATGTATTTTAGGAGAAGGTGAGCAAAAGGAAGAAATAGAAAATTACATTTTACTTAAAAATGCGAAGCAGAAAGTGTTACTACTTGGGTATGCTGAAAACCCCTTCGCCATTGTATCAAAAGCAAAATATTATGTTTCTGCATCATTGAATGAAGGTTTTCCCAATGCGCTTGTAGAGGCCATGGTTTTAGGTTTACCAGTAATAATGACAAACTGCCCTTCTGGCCCTGCCGAAATACTAAACGAAAATCCACAATATACGAGTGATAAACTCACAGAAGCCAAACACGGCTTATTAGCACCATTGAATAACACCTCAGAATTAACTCGAGCCTTTAACCTGTACAGCGAAGAACGTATTCGCGCCAATTTCGCTGAAAAAGCTAGGAAACGAGCTGAAGATTTTTCCATAGAGGCGATTGCTAACGAATATTGGCAATTTTTGCGACAAACGTTACTACAGCATTGAGTTGAATAAATTAAGGTGTTCGTGGGCGTTTGCCTCCCATGTATTATTCGATTGTAGAAATTCAGCCGATTTACTTCTGTAAATCGAATAATCTTCAGCATTTAGTTTTGCAGTAAGCGCGAGCACGTCGCCCTTTTTAACATAGCTTTCTTCATTGAGTTTGAACTCACGGTGGGCTGGTATATCACTGGCCACTATAGGTGTGTTGGCCGACAAAGCTTCAGCTACTACTAGGCAATACCCCTCCATATATGAGGGATTCACTAGAAGTGCAGCATTTTGGTAAACAGTAGCCAAATTGGCACCAGTATGAGCACCTGCAAATATAATATTCACGCTTCTAAACTGAATAATCTTTTTAACGTAATCATTAGCGATATAATTATCGCCTACAATGACCAGCTTTAATTTAGTAGGATTCATTGCTAGGTAAGCATCTATAAGGTTATCAAAGCCTTTTGTTGCGTCTAACCTTCCGACCGCTAAAATATATTGTTTTGGTTTTAAACCTAACGCCTTCAAAAGCGCATCTTGCTCGGTTCCAGCGGTCAAGGTATTGAGTGAGCCAGCATTACGAATAACTAAGCGTTTTTGTAATAAAAACGGAAAGCGGGCATCTAACTCTTCTTTTACCGAAGCGCTTACGCAAATAATTCGTGAAGCAAACAGAACAGTACACAACTCCCCTAATTTCAGTATTAGCTTGGCATACCATTTCCATTTAGGCCGTTTATAGTCAGGCGAATGGTGTGTGACCACCGTTTTGAACCCTAATAGCCGCGAGAACAAACTAAAGAAGCCAGGACCTATTCCATGAAGATGCATAATTTTAGGGTGAATGAAGATACGGGCATAACACAAAGCGACAAACGTATGAAAAAAAGTTTCAAACCCAGAGATTTTGAGCGCCTTTATTACTTTTATATCAACTTTTTCGTATTGGTAGCTTTCTTGCTGTTTATAGGGCAACCTAGTGATAACGGTAACTTTATATGAAGGGTTTTCTTTAAGTATCAATGGATACAGCTTTTGACAAATTGTTTCCACACCGCCAACAAAGTTAGGTACCCCTCTTGTGCCGACAACACACACATGTGACATCAATAATTTCCCTATTAGCCTACGTTACCTGAGTTTTTCGTAAGTTTAGTATGAACTAGATTCAGATACACAAAATAATTTCGCACAGTACTGAATAAAAGATATTGAATATGGTTTTACTTAGTCTGTAAAGAGAAATCAAGGGAGGTATAAATCGGTTAAATGATAATTATCGAGCAGAAAAAACGAAGCATCACCAAATTAGTGCAACTAGTTGTATTGCTTTTTTCTGTGATCATTTAAGGAATCAGTTTGATTAGTTTAAACAAAACAGATGACAGTTGTATTGGAACAAGCATATAAAGTTGGCTGTAAGCTTGCATATATTATGAATATCAGCCTTTCGCAATATCTGAACTAAAGTCTAATGCGCTCGACTAATAATGAATTCTATAAGACAATAGCAATAAGAGAAGCACGCTGTGCTTAACCGTTTAAAATTCCTCAATCATAAGAAGTAAATGCAAATGAAGTTCAGGGAAGATATAAATGCGCTACGAGCAATTGCTGTGGCTTCTGTCGTTATATTTCATTTCAATCATGACTGGCTACCTGGCGGTTTCGCAGGTGTAGACGTCTTTTTCGTTATTTCTGGCTTTTTAATGACCATGATCATAATAAAAGGTTTAGAAAAAGAAACTTTCTCAACATTATCGTTCTATAAGGCGCGGGTTAGACGAATTATTCCTGCTTTAGCGTTTCTTTGCTTCGTGCTCATGTTTTTAGGTCTATTTCTACTTTCACCAATAGACTATTTAAATTTAGGGAAACACTCTGCTGCTAGTTTGACGTTTTTATCCAATATGGTTTATTGGACTGAATCCAATTACTTTGACTCGTCTTCTAATGAAAAGTGGCTTTTACACACTTGGAGCCTTTCCGTTGAATGGCAGTTTTATCTTATTTACCCAATCGCTTTAGTTTTTTTGAGGAAATTTCTAACGCTGAACCAATTAAAATTAGCTCTTGTAGCTGGGACTATTTTAGCCTTTATCCTTTCAGTTTTAGTAACCATGAAATCAAGCAGTGCCGCATATTTTTTGCTTCCAACAAGAGCATGGCAAATGTTAGCCGGCGGTCTGGTATTCCTTTATCCCATCCAGCTAAAAGATAGTGTAAAAAGCCCCTTGCAATTATTAGGTTTACTTTTGATAGTAAGCTCGTTTGTTATTTACACATCTGCCACTCCATGGCCCGGTTACGCATCTTTGTTACCAATTATTGGGGCTTGTATAGTACTTGTTTCTAATAATGGTGAATCTAAACTTGTAAACAATAGTGTAACTCATGCCCTTGGAAAATGGTCATACTCTATTTATCTTTGGCATTGGCCGATTGTAGTGTAAGCGATCAATATAGACCC